>CANQAC010000002.1 GCA_947589345.1 uncultured Akkermansia sp. | reverse complement strand
GGCAACGATTTGGGACATCAGTGACCCTCTTGTCTCCTCCCTTAAAATGAATCCATTTTTCTAATGCGTTTGCCCTGGACGAGCATGCTGAGGCAGAGTTGCCCTAGGAATCACGCTTTTTGGCTTGTCAAGGCTTTCCAAGGCTGGTATGCTGCAGGCATGGCAACTGACAAACATATCACCCTGAGGACGAGCAAGGGAGACATCCACCTCACGGTATTTGCATCCCGGACTCCAGTGACAGCGGCGAACTTCTTGAACCTGGCGAAGCGCGGATTCTATGATGGATTAACCTTTCACCGCGTCATAGCAGATTTCATGATTCAAGGGGGTGATCCGGAAGGAACAGGGTGCGGTGGACCGGGGTATAAGTTTGATGACGAATGCCTCCCCTCGCTTAAATTTGATAGGCCCGGATTACTGGCCATGGCCAATGCAGGACTGGATTGGATGGGGCATGGCACCAACGGCTCTCAATTTTTTATCACTCACGTACCCACAGAATGGCTTAACGGCAAGCATACTATCTTCGGCTCGATCGAGAGTACGCGGGATCAAGATGTGGTAAACGCTGTGACTCAAGGGGATAAAATCATCGCCATTGAGATTCACGATGATTGTTCAGACCTTTTCACTGAGCAAGAGAAAAACATCAGCACTTGGAATGCTGCGCTTGATGCTAGGTAAGGCATGGAATTTGCCGTACAGGGACTTCGCGTAGCCTTTGGCTCAAGGATTCTGTTTGATGAGCTCTCCTTTGTGGTAAAGCGGGGGGAGCGTGTAGCTTTTGCCGGCCATAATGGCGCAGGTAAATCTACGCTCATGAAGTGCATCATCGGCCACATGCAGCCAGATGCAGGTCGAATTATTTTGCCACACCATACGCGCGTGGGCTACCTGCCTCAGGAAGGCATCCACATTTCAGGCACGTCGTTGTTACAAGAGCTGCTCAATTCAGCAAACAATATTGCACAGCTAACCCAGCAGATTGATGTATTATCCGCAGACCTTCAAAAAATTAAACCAGATCATCCCGGCTATCGCGACATTGTGGAAGAATTGGGACGCTTAGAACTGATTTTGCACGATTGTGATGCCCACTCGTTACGACCGCGGGCAGAAACGATTCTTCGCGGCTTAGGCTTTGAGGAAGAAGATTTTGCACGCGATTGTGGAGAGTTTTCCGGTGGTTGGCAAATGCGCATTGCACTGGGGAAATTGTTACTTCAGGAGCCGGAAGTGTTGCTGCTTGACGAACCGACCAACCACCTGGATCTGCCGAGCCAGCGGTGGATGGAACAATACCTCCGTGGCTATCGCGGAGCAATTTGCATCATCTCGCATGATGTGGCCTTGCTGGATGCACTCGTATCTCGTACCCTTGCTCTGCACCACGGCCGCGCCGAGCAATATGCCGGCAATTTTTCGTACTACCTGAAGGAAAGTGCAGCCCGCCGCGAGGCTCAAAAGAGAGCTGCTAAAAATCAGAAGAGAGAAATTGAAAAAGCACGGGCTTTCGTCGACCGCTTTCGTTACAAAGCCAGCAAGGCCGCCCAAGCCCAAAGTCGCCTTAAACAGCTCGAAAAAATTGAACTAATTGAAGAAGAAACTGAGGAAGATATTATGTCTTTTCGGTTTCCTCCGGCGCCGCTTGGCGGCGCCACAGTGGTTGAGATGCAAAAAGCATGCAAGTCGTACGGACAGGTACACCTGCTCAGAGATTTCGACTTCCGTATGGAAAAGGGCGACCGCATCGCCATTGTCGGCGTGAACGGTGCCGGTAAATCAACATTTACAAGGTTGATATCTATGACAGAAGAAGTTGATTCAGGTGAGGTGAGGTTTGGTCACCATACGCAAGCCGCCTTTTTCTCGCAAACACATGCAGATGTACTGGATCCCAAGCAGACCGTATTGGAATGCGTTGAAAAGGCAGCTTCGCGAGAAACGCTCCCCATCGCGCGTAACATACTGGGTTGCTTCTTATTTCGTGGAGATGACGTTTTCAAACGCATCAGCATCCTCTCTGGCGGAGAGAAGTCACGCGTAGCGCTGGTTTGCATGCTGCTACGCCCGGCAAACTTCCTGATCATGGATGAACCGACCAACCATCTGGACTTTGAAAGTCAAGACGTTCTGCAACGAGCACTGGCCGAGTACCCGGGTTCTTTTTGCATCGTTTCCCATAACCGAAGCTTCTTGGACCCGCTCGTCAATAAAGTACTGGAGTTTCGTCCGGGACATAACCCACGTCTCTTCTATGGCAACGTGAGTCAATATCTTGAGAAAATCGAAGGCGAGAAAATTTGTGACGTTCTACCTGCCTCAACTCCTCGAACAAATGAGAAAAATCGGCGAGCTTTGCGGCGAGAACGAGCTCAGGAACGCGAGCGTCGGGCACGTACCATTAATCCCGCTAAAATTGAACTGCAAAAGACAGAAAATGCTATCGCGTTACGGGAGGAGCGGAGAGCGGAAATCGCCAAGCTGCTGGTCGACCCGGATGTAGTCGCTGACGCGAAAAGGTTACACGCCCTCTCTGAAGAATACCAACAACTTGACCAGGAAAGTGAATCTCTCTACTCGCGCTGGATCGAACTGAGCGAGCAAATCGATTCATCTGACAAAACAAATCAGTGAATCAACTCCTCTCCACAACCGGGAGTAGTTTTTCCCACACCTCATTGACAGCGATCTGGTCGACTGTACCTTCCGAAACCATGCTCACGCTTTTATCGCCTAACAACACACTGGCGGCATTGCGATGGTCAAATAATCCAATCGTGAACACTCCGCTCATGGCAGCCATGTGAGTCGGTCCCGTATCATTGCCTAACACCGCTAAGGAACGCATCGCAACCTGGGGAACGTCTTGTAAACTCGTCAATCCGATCATATTGACGACATATTCTCGACCGGAAGAAATCTCCTCGCCTTCGGCAGCCTCTGCTTGTGTACCGAGAACGACAGAATGTATTCCCATCTTAGCGAGGCGATCCGCTACTTCACCATAGTTTGCCGCCGGCCAGCGCTTGTACGCATTCTTGGCCGAACAACCGGGAATGAGCAAGACGTATTTTTCGGGTAGCCGGTCGAAATATTTTCCCTCCCCGCGCATGCAACACAGGTCTGTTTTTTCCCACACCAAGCGGATCGCGCAGGATGAACAATGACCGAGACTCAACGACATCTTTTTGGTGAACGTATGCTGCGTAGCGGCGTTCTTCGTAGCCTCCACCCACTCGTAGACCCCGGCGGGAAACATCACGCGCAGTATGTTGCGATAGGTATGGCTGCGCTGCGTCTGCTGAAAATCATATATTCTGGAAAAGCGCAAATGAAGCACGCGCAGCAGCACCTTTATGCTGCTGTACAAACCGCCTCGCTTGTCTTCAATGAACCCGGAAAAGATACCGAATTGTCTGGCAATGGAAACCAATCCCGGCGTGGTGAGCAACCAAAACTCCGCCCGTGGGTGATCACGCTTGATAACCTGCATGGTACCCAAAGCCAGAACCAGATCCCCAAGCGCACCATGCTTAATGATCAAAATTTTCTCCATTGCCTCTCGTACGAATGTACCAGATTGCGCCTGACATAGCAAGACTTTTCCGCTGTCGCTCCAAACAGGTACATCAACGAATTGGTCGTGCCCAGCACCATCATACGACGAAGGAGCGTTTGACAATTTCACTCACACCGCAAGCCATGCTCTTGTCACTTTTTGTCTTCAGAAATCAATGGGATACTTCATCCCAGCCCTTTCATTTTACGCCACAACCCGGTTAAACAGGTTTTCTTGAGCGGTTGCTCTTTCCGCTTGCCATCTCAGGTATGTGGCTGTATAATAACCAGCATTCACATGGTCTCCCTGATTGATTCTCTGCGTAGCTTTTCGTCCGTACGGGTTCTTGTATTGGGCGATTTGATGTTGGATCGATTTACCTACGGAAAAGTGGAGCGTATATCGCCAGAGGCCCCGGTACCTGTCTTCCAGATACGCGAACAAAAAGAGATGCTTGGTGGTGCAGGCAACGTGGCAGCCAACCTGCGTTCATTAGGCTGTGAAGTATCCGTGGTTGGCCTCGTGGGACGAGATGCCGATGGCGATCTGGTCGAGCAACTGCTGCGCGACTGTGGAGCTAAACCGATTCTTTTCAGACCGGAAGGCTTCCCAACTATTGTGAAAATGCGACTGATCGCCTCCGGCAGCCACCTATCGCGTGTAGACCGCGAAGAACCCCTGCCCATCTTGAAAAAGGTACTCCCTCGTGTCGGTAATATCTTTCGTCGTTTGGTACAGCAGGTGGACATCGTGTTGTTATCAGACTACAGCAAAGGATTGCTTACAGAACAAACGACACGAATTTTCATTGATATCTGCCGAGAACAAAACAAGAAAGTTATCGTGGATCCTAAGGGGAAGGATTACGCAAAATATCACGGAGCGATGCTTGTCAAGCCCAACCTCAAGGAGTTTGTGCAAGCCACCGGCTCCACCCTTCCTGATCCGCGGAGCGACGCTTTTTTACCCCGCCTCACCGAGCTTGCAATCAGCCTAATCAAGAAGCATGAATTTGGGAGTCTCATCATTACGTTGGGGGAACATGGGATGGCGCTCGTCTCCCCTGACATCACGCCGCCTCTGCTACGCATACCCACACAAGCCAAAGAGGTGTATGACGTATCTGGCGCCGGTGATACGTCGCTGGCGGTTCTAGGCGCGGCGTTGGGCTGTCAAACACCGCTGGACTCTGCCATGCGTCTGGCTAACATTGCATCCGGCCTGGTGGTAGCCAAGCTGGGTACCGCCACCGTATCGTGCGAAGAACTGCTGCAAGCCCTACCAAAAGAAGGGAAGATCGAATCGGCAATAAGCGATACTCTGCTTCTCCCAGAACGCAAAATCCTCTCACTCGACGCCGCAGAGGCTGTTATCCGCCGTCTCCAGCACGCCGGGAAACGCGTGGGGTTCACAAACGGAGCTTTTGATTGCTGTCACATGGGACATTTGCGTTCCTTTATGGCAGCGCGCAAGTTGTGCGATGCCCTGGTTGTCGCCATCAACTCCGATGCCTCTGTCCGACGACTTAAAGGGGAAACCCGCCCCGTACAAGATGAAGCTACTCGATCGCTTATAGTCGCCTCGCTGGAATACGTGGATTACGTGATTATATTTGACGACGACACAGCGATGAATGTCGTGCAACGGCTGAGGCCGGATGTGCTGGCTAAAGAAGGATATACGGTTGACAATTGGCCAGAAGCTCAATTTGTTCAATCTTACGGTGGACAAGTCGTCACTTTACCCCGAGTGGAAGGCTACTCTACATCCAATCTCGTTCATAAGATGAAATGACTCCTATGAAAAATTACATCGTTGATCAACTACAGCAGCTCTCTGACGCGGCAAGGGCACTCTGCGCACTGGCGCCGAGTATAGAGCAAGCCGCGCAGCTGTGTCTGCAGGCTCTGCGAGAAGGTCATAAAATTATTTTCTGCGGCAATGGGGGCAGTGCAGCGCAATCCCAGCATTTAGCAGCTGAATTGGTGGGGCGATACAAGCTCAATCGTCCGGCTCTGCCTGCCCTTTCACTCACCGTTGATACTTCCAACATCACCGCCATTGCCAATGATTACTCGTACGACCAAATTTTTGCACGCCAACTTGAAGGTGTGGGGAGGACTGGAGACGTGCTGATTGGGTTGTCCACATCTGGCAATTCGCCTAATGTAGTACTAGCCATAAAACAGGCCAAAAAAATGGGTGTGCGTACCATCGCGTTAGTGGGAACTCCAGGTGGAGAAATGCAGCACATGGCGGATTTGGCACTGACGATGCCTGCAAATACGTCCGCCCACATCCAGGAGTTGCACATCGCCGTGGGGCACTTGATTTGCGATTTGATTGAGTCTTCTCTGTATGCCTAAGGCTCTATTCCTGGATCGCGACGGCACAATCAACGTGGACCACGGTTACGTGTGCCGCCGGGAGGACTTTTGCTTTATTCCGGGTATCTTCGATCTGTGTACACGCGCGCAGGAGCTAGGCTATCTTATCATCGTCATCACCAATCAGTCCGGCATTGAGCGCGGTTATTACACCGAAGCCGATTATCAAGCCGTCACCGAACACATGGTGAACGAGTTTTCGGCACGCGGCATCCGTATTGCCGATGTGTTCCATTGCCCCTTTCTTTCCGGTCCTATGCGCAAACCGGCGCCGGGCATGTTCCTCGCGGCGCGCGATAAGCACCAACTGGACATGGCGGCCTGCGTGAGCGTAGGGGACAAACAACGAGACATTGAAGCTGCTGCCGCCGCTGGTTGCACGCAGAATTTCCTCTTTCAAGGTAACTTTCAACCCATTATTCAAGCGCTATGATTATTGTGACAGGCGGAGCCGGCTTTATCGGTTCTAATATCTTGGCTGCTCTTCAGCGGAAAAGTGATCCGGAACTCGTGGTGGTGGATCAGCTGGGAACAGATGATAAATGGAAAAACATCGCAAAACGCGAACTGTCAGCCATTGTGGCACCCCCGCACCTCCGCAGCTTCCTCGCCGAACACGCCGAGAAGATTCAAGCCATCATTCACATGGGTGCTATTTCCACCACAACGGAGACCGATGCCGACCTCATTGTCCGTTCTAACTTCACGCTCTCCCAAGAACTTTGGAAATTCTGCGCCGATATCCGGATTCCCTTCATTTACGCCTCGTCTGCTGCCACTTATGGCGATGGTTCTCTGGGATTTAAGGATGATGATAGTCTGGAACACCTTAACGCGCTTCGCCCACTGAATCCCTACGGATGGAGCAAGGCTCTCTTCGACCGCTGGGTTGCCCGTGAACTCGCTTCCGAACACCCTGCTCCGCCCCAACATGTCGGTCTCAAGTTCTTCAATGTCTACGGTCCCAACGAGTACCACAAAGGAGGCCAGAAAAGCGTAGTCGCTCACATCTTCCCGGATGTGCTGCACGATCGCGAAGTTAAGCTCTTTAAATCCTACAATCCAAAATATAAAGATGGTTGGCAGCTGCGTGACTTTGTGTGGGTGGGCGACATTGTATCCGTCATCCTCTGGTTGCTGGAACACCCTGCGGTAAGCGGTCTCTTCAACGTGGGCGCTGGAGAGGCGCGCTCTTTCTACGACCTCGCTGCTGCCACCTGGCACGCCCTCGGCAAAGAACCGCGCATCGTGTACGTCGATATGCCCGAATCCCTGCGTGGCAAATACCAATACTTCACTCAGGCCGACCTCACCAAGCTCCGCGCCGTCGGTTATGACAAACCCATGACTCCTCTCGAGGACGGTGTTACCTCTTACGTCCTCGACTTTCTTAACAGACCCGATCCCTACCTTTGAATCCGTTGAATTCCGAGGCAGTTTTGCTGTCGCCCATTCCGCGTTATTTACGCCTCCCCAAAAACCATCCGGGACAGGCCTAGCAGGGGGGTAGACTGCTCTTACCCATCGCAAGGCGGCTGCATCTCCCTTGAAAGAGGAAAAAGCCTCATTCTCTCTTCATAAGAGAATGAGGCTGAGTGTACGAACCTAAAATTAGCTCATAAGCTGACCATCGGGGAGCTTGTTGACAACGAGCGCCTCAATGAGTGACCACGGTCCGGTGACAACCAAACCGATTACGGTGAGGCCAAGGATGAGCTGGGCAATCGCACGACCTGTATATCCAGCATAGAAATTATGTATGCCAAAGTAGCCGAGGAATACCGCCAGCAATACGTATACTACTCTTTTTTTCATGGTGTATGTTGTATGGGTTTATAATTAGGGAGAAGGAATAATCAACTGAGCATTTCCCGTCCGTCGGCACTTTGCGTGACAGTGAAGGCCTCGATGATAGCCCACACGGCGGTTATGAGTGGTCCTATAACAAAGGGTAGGCCGAGAAGTCCAATAAGCAATTGGAGCAGACCGCGTTTGGTGTAACCGGCGTAGAAATTATGTACGCCGAATTCACCAATGAAAACAGCCAACAGGATGTAAACAAGACGGCGTTTTGGAGGAGTCGAGTATTGTTGTTGATATTGAGGCTGAACGGAAGCAGCGTGAACAGGAGCCTGCCGGGGTGCAGGGGCAGCAGCAGGTGTTACATTCACGGCAGGAACCGGGGCACCACAGGCCGGGCAGTTAGCTGCACCGGGCTGTACTTCATTATTGCAGTATTCGCATTTCATTTGGTTTGGGGTTGGAGTGAAGAGATGAGAAAGCATCAGAGTACGGCCAGCCGTTCTCTCTTGGCCAGCTGGTTTTCGATTTTTTGAAGCAGGACGGGAAGTTTCTCCTGCAAATCCTCAGAGGAGGGAGCATCTGCTGTAAATTCCTCCAATTTACGGATGAGTTCATCGAGATCCGCGTCACATTTGCTGTCGACCACGCCGGCGGCGTAACGTAATTTTTCAGAGAAAAGATGAATCTTGGAAATGTGCGGCCCAAGTTCCGGCTGCTGGCGCATTTTCAGGGAATTGCAGATTTCGCTGAGAGTTTCGGCTCGATGAAAGGCTATCTTTTTATCAGCTTTGTGTTCTGCCGCAAATTTGGCGCTTTTCTTCCATGCTGAGCGCATGACGAAGCCCCCTACGCAGGCTAACAGAATGCCAAACAGGTGCAGGATGAACAGAGCCGAATAGGAGCTCAGCAGCTGTGAGATGAAGATCGCCAGGAAGCAGAATGCCACATATCCGCTCAGGGGATACATGACCGCCGGATTCTTGCGGTTCTCGTCCTTGACAAATGTAGAAAGCATGACAAGCCCGCCAAAGAGTATCAACACCGCAAGGGTGAAAATGACCACGGAGGCCCAGACCAGCGCAAACGCCGGCCACGCCGGAATCAGCAGACAAGCTGATGTCCAAGTAAGAGCCAGCACAATGCTGGCAAGTATGAGAATATAAATCATAATCTGTTACATGATAAAGGATGTCGCTTTGTGTCACAGGGGAGAACCGCAGCCGCAGCAGAAGCGCGCTGTTGCGGCATTTTGTGCGCCGCAGGAGGTGCAGAACTTGTTCTGTGCCGGGGTGGGCGTGGAGATCGCTTGTAAATCTGTACCACAGGAGGCGCAGAAACGCGCATTGGCGGTATTCTGTGCATGGCAGTTCGGGCACGTCTTGCCATTGGTGGACATCATGCCTACAGTTTGCTGCATAGGACCGCTCATACCCTGACCCATGCCAACACCCATAGCCATGCCCATTCCTGCGCCAATGGCGGCAGATTGCACATTACCCGCTCCTTCGTTGGATGCTGCACTTTGCAGCACGTCAAACGAGCGTTTCTGCTGGTAATTGAATCCGAGAATTTCCATTTCCGCGCGTTCGGCCAGAGCACGTCGCAGGCGAGCTACCGCCGGGTTTGTTTCATCCGTCGAAATGGAGTTGACGGCAAAGTGTGTAATGGTGACGCCGAATTCGGAAAGGCGTTCCACCAGTCGGGCCTCAATGGCTTCTGCAATCTGCCCGGTATAAGGCGCCAGTTTGAGAAGGGAAGTGTTATTTTCTCGAATATATTTGGCAATCTGAACCTTGACTTCCTGAACCAAGGTGCCCTTAAAATGCTCCGAAAGCGTCTTTTCGGTAAAGGCCGGCAGGGTTCCGATTAATTTGTTGAGGAACAGTTCGCTGTTGGTAACGCTTAATCCAAAGGCGCCGAATGCCCGCACGGGCATCATGACTCGGTATTCAGGATCCTCGAGCTGAATAGGGTCGACTGTTCCCCATTTGATGTCCAGCGAAAAGGACTTGCGGATAAACCAGACCTCGGCCGTGAACGGAGAACGAGAGAACGGCAGGTTCAGAAGTTTAGCAAATACCGGATAGTTCTGAGTGTCCAAGGTGTGCTTGCCGGGTCCAAAGGGACCCACCACTTTTCCTTCTTTAACCAGAAATGCTTCCTGCCCGGTAGAAACAATCAGCTGAGTCCACGTGGAAAGATTATCCGACGGGTACTTCCAAGCTAAGACGCCTGGCATAGCATCCCACTTTACTACATCTATTATTGACATGTTGTGTTGGATATTCTCGTTAGAAAAACACCTGCATGAAGTGTACGCATTTGAAATACGCACACTTTTGAGCGTATCATATTCATAATGAAGCGACCGTCAATCGACAACATGTCGTTCTTTTTTACCAAAGGCGATGACTACCCTTTGTAAGTCCCTGAAAAGAAAAGATCATTTTTTATGATTGATGGCTTGACATACGTATTTCAAATACGTTGCACGTATCCCGAAACGCCGCATTACCAGAAAAATGGACTATGGAACACCCTCCCCTCGAGAACTCAAACGAAGGACAATTGAATAAAGCCAGCCTTCGTTTGCAATATGAAAACGATGGCGACGTGTCAATGCTTACGTTGACTTATCATACAAGACAAAACCACGGCGCAACTCTCCGGGCTGCCGGTGCAAGGCGTGTCAAAATCCCGACACAAATCCGCTGCTTAATACAATATGCTGAAATGAAAAAGGATTATCCACAGAGAAGCTCTATGTGCCGATGAACACAGGAAGCAGGCAGCTCAGATTCCTGCCAAGTCGAACGAGACTGTGGTCGTTCGTCAATGTCCGCTGAGGGTGGTAATGTAGTATCCGGCGATCACGGCCGTACCGATAACACCCGCCACATTCGGTCCCATAGCGTGCATAAGAAGGAAGTTCGTACGGTCAGCTTGTTGACCCACATTGTGCGAAACGCGCGCTGCCATGGGTACGGCCGAAACACCCGCCGAGCCGATGAGCGGATTTACGGGATTCCTGCTCCAACCAGGAATGAGATTCATAACCTGCGCGCAGAGTAACCCGCACACCGTGGCCACGGCAAAGGCTACAACGCCTAAACCGATGATAAGCAGCGTTTCCACCTGTAAAAAGCGTCCACCCTGCATCGTAAGCCCCACTGAAACACCCAATAAAATGGTGGTGATGTTCATGAGCTCATTTTGGGCACAAGAGACGAGGCGCTCCGTGACCTTGCACTCGCGCAAGAAATTGCCAAGCATCAACATACCAAGCAATGGCGCCGCATCCGGACAGATAAGGATGGTTACAATCGTCACTACAAAGCAGAAGAACAGCTTTTCACCACGCGACACCTGACGCAAACTCTTCATCTTGATTTTGCGCTGCTTTTCGGTGGTAAAGAGCTTCATGAAGGGGGGCTGAATGAGCGGCACAAGAGCCATGTATGTGTAGGCTGCAACGGCGATAGCGCCCAAGAGGTGGGGCGCCAACTTGCTGGCCAGGAAAATTGAAGTTGGACCGTCAGCACCACCAATGATGCCAATAGCTGAGGCCTCTCCTTTGGTAAAGCCAAGCGCCATTGCCGCCAAGAAGGTGAAGGCGACGCCTCCCTGCGCCGCAGCGCCAAGGAGAAGCGCCTTCGGCGAAGCCAGCAGAGGGCCGAAATCTGTGAGCGCTCCTACACCCATAAAAATAAGCGCCGGGAATATCTCACACTTAATCCCTTGCCCCAGGAAATCAAACAGTCCGGAGTTAAAGCCCACAATCATGAACTTTTGCGGCTTCTGCCCGGTCACCTTCACTGCCCCCTTCACGACCTTGCCATCCTTGACCAACGGAGCAACCACCATCGGTTCGTTCATGGCTACCTCGTACTTGGCTTTTTCCTCAGGGGAGAGGCGAGATGTATCCTGCATCACAGGAGAAGAATCCGCATAGGGCGCCGCAGTCCCCGATATGAAGCCCACATCGTTAATGGTCGATGTTTGTACTGTATTGTCTTTGGAAATGGAAACGATCTGACGCTGAGCCTGCGTGATGACCATACCGTTATCAGGGATATTGGCAATGAGCGCGCCAAAGGCGATGGGCACCAGTAGCAACGGCTCAAATTGCTTGACCACACCGAAGTACAGTAACACGACCACCACCGCCCACATCGTATACATCTGCCATGTCATGGCAAATATACCCATACCGGAGATGAAGTCTGTGAAAGATTGGATAAGTTCCTGCATATTGGTAAATAAAGCGGAATCATGAGGAGAAGCAAGCGCCGCCTTCCTTCGGAAGGGCTCAAGCAAGCGTAGCAAGCACCTGTCCCTCCGCTACTGTATCGCCGGGATTCACACTGAAGGAAGCGATAGTACCGGCAGCCGGAGCATAAATGACGGTGTTCATCTTCATGGCCTCAAGCGTGAGTACTTGATCCCCCTCCTTCACGGCGGTGCCAGGCTTCACATCTAAGCTCACCACCTTGCCTGCCAAGGGGCTGGGAATAGGAGTGCCGCCACCGGAGGCAGGAGCGGGGGCAACTGCAGGAGCCGCAGTTGCCGCAACGGGCGCTGGGGCAGCCACAGGGGTCGGCGCAGGAGCCGCCACAGGCGCTGGTGTGGAAGCCGGAGCATTGCTGCCGCCGAGAGTTTCCACGGTTACATCAAAGGTTTGACCTGCTACAGTGATACGGAGCTGTTTCATGGTATGATGGTGAGTTTGAGTGAAATATAAGAATCAATTACGCAGAGGCGTGTGAGAGTTCATAATGGAGATACGGCCGCTCTGTGCATAGCTGCCCTGCACGGGGTTAATAGAGAGAATGCGCGCATCGTGTCCGACTTCCTCGCGCACAGCGGCAGCGAGGACAGCTATAAGTTGCGGGGTAAGGGAAGAAGCGGCTGCATCATAGATGCTGGCGGCCAAAGCAGCCACCTGCGCAGGGGTAGGTTCGGCAGTTGCCGTCGCCACCGTGGGCGTTGGAGAAGTAGACGCCCGAAGCGCTTGGGCAGCGGCAGCTTGCGTCGTTTTACGTTTTTCTTCTACGCGCACGGCCACACTACCGGAAATCGACAGAATAAGGCTGAGGAACCCAAGACAGCAAAACACGACCAACATACCTGTGACTTGGTATGTGACAGCCTCCATGTTCAGATTACCAATGTCGGCGAGAATGGTAAAAATCGTGCTCATAAGGGGAAAGGATCAAAGTGGCATGTTGCCATGTTTCTTGGCAGGGCGAGTTTCGCGCTTGCTGAGTAAAGTGCGCAGAGCAAGGGCGATTTTAGCACGGGTTTGAGCAGGGTTGATGATTTCAGTTACCTGCCCCACCTCAGCGGCGGCATAGGGGTTGTAGAAAGCTTTCGTATAATCGTTCAGGAGTTCTCGACGCCGGGCGTCGCGTGCCTTTTCATCCTCAATTCCTTTAAGCTCACGCCCGTAAAGGATGGGGATAGCCCCTTGAGCGCCCATCACGGCTATTTCGGCACAAGGCCAAGCGAACACGACATCTGCGCCCAGATCTTTGCAACACATAGCAATGTAGGCACCGCCATAGGCCTTGCGCAGAATCACGGTCACTTTCGGGACAGTAGCGGCGGAGTACGCAAAAATCATCTTGGCTCCGTGGCGAATAATGCCGCCGCGCTCTTGCTGCTTACCAGGCAGGAAGCCAGGAACATCCACAAGGTTAACCACGGGAACGTTGAAACAATCACAGCAGCGGATAAAACGTGCCGCCTTATCGGAAGCATCAATGTCTAAGCAGCCGGCTTTCACAGCAGGCTGATTGGCGATAAGCCCCACTACAACACCACAAATGCGAGCAAATCCAACGATCACATTCCCGGCAAAACCAGCATGCACCTCCATGAAACTGCCCTCATCTACCAGATGGGCAATCACCTTCTGCATATCCAGGGGTGTGCTATTCTCCGCCGGGATGATATCGTTCATAGCCTCATCATCCGCTACGTCCAGCGGAGTACTAAGTTCATGCGGCGGATCTTGCGTATTATTGGGCGGCAGGTAAGTAAGCAAGCGCTTCGCAATATTCACAGCTTCTTCATCGCTCTGCGCCACAAAATGCGCATTACCGGAGACGGTTGCATGCACGGCGGCTGAGCCGATTTCATCCATGGTACACTGCTCGAAAGTGACCTGCTCAATAACCTTGGGACCGGTAATGTACATGCCTGCAGCCCCACCCTGACGAATGATAATGAAATCAGTAAGTGCCGGGGAATACGCAGCTCCACCTGCGCAGGGACCAAGAATAAGAGAAATCTGCGGTACCACACCGCTCGCCGCCACGTTGTTGTAGAACACGTGTGCAAACCCGGAAAGTGCCTCCACCCCTTCCTGCAAACGAGCGCCGCCAGAATCGTTGATCTGAATAACAGGAATACCTGCTTTAAGCGCGTACTGCTGCGCATCGCAAATCTTCATGGCATGCATGTACCCCAACGAGCCTCCCTGCGCCATAAAGTCTGCAGAAGATGCAGCTACCGGGCGACCGTTCACTAAGCCAGTGCCCACCACAATACCCTCTGCCGGAATATTCTTCTTATCCATGCCAAAGTTGTGACAATGATGACGGGTGTGCATGCCAAATTCCGTGAAAGACCCCGGATCAAATAAAGCCTCGAGCCGTTCCCGAGCCGTCTGATCCCCGGCTGCATGCCGTTTGTCAATCTTCTCCCGCCCGCCGGATTGCATAATTTTGCTGCGGCGCTCATCCAACTCTTCCAACAATTTTGGGTCAATAGCCATAGATCATGTAATTCGTCCCTGCAAGACCGATTATGGGCTTTCACCCTACCCTCAAATCCGCAGAACGCTGGCGGATTTTACCATATTCTTTCTCCCAATAAAAGCAAAAAAATTCAACATACTTGAGCCAAATGCTTATCCCTCTTTCTTCTCCCTGTATAATTTACCAACAATTACCTGGCTCTCCCGCGCTGTGTATGACGTCGTTATCGGGGACAAGCGCTTAAAATTAAAGCATCTAACACATTGATAGATAATAAATAACTATTGGATTGAGCCCCCTTGACAAATAAATGAACTTGCAGCTACAATCACGCTGCCTCAGGGGACGGCATCCGCTTGCTGCGCCCGTGGGCGCCTGAAACAAAAATAAAATCATGAAAACAGCATTATTTGCCTTAGCCGCCGTTGTCGCCGCACCTGTCATGGCCGGCACCACCTACACCGTCGTTGAACCTGTCAACCCATACTCCATGGAGTTGGGAGTGGGCTACAACTTCGCTCCGCGGAATGTACTGCACGTGGACGGAGTCAATAGTTCACCCAAAGTGGATACCCTGGGTGTGGATCTCACTGGTGTTTATACCGTCAACGAAAACTCCTCATTCAATCTTCGATTTGGTTTTGCCACCGGATCAGATGATACGCACTATGACGACATTGCAAAACTCGACGCCCGGGTCAACAATTTTTTCCTGATGCCGGGTTACCGCTACACTCACCGCATGGGTGAATACGTATCGGGATTCATAGGAGTGAATGTGGGCGTGATCAATGAAAGTTTAAAGTTGAAACTGACCGATGGTTTAGGTTCGTGGCGTGAACATGGTTCAGAATACGGCTTTGCCTACTCAGCTGAAGCCGGATTACGCTATCGTATTTCGCGCCACTTTGACGTGTTCCTCGCTTATCAATTTTTCGGCTCGACAGCCGAACCCGGGTTAAACGGCACAGACCGCACGGTTGCCCATGGCCGCGAACAGCTCTACCATAGTGTGCGTGCAGGTATGACCTACGATTTCTAATCCGTCCTTCTGCTCTTCCTCCCCTCCCCTGCCCCACTCGGTAATAATCTTGAGTAATGGCAGAGAGGTGGAGGAAGGACGGGAAGATAGACGGCAACTCCTTGTGAAATTCAGTCAATAAAGAACTGCGAGGCAGGATAACAAAAAGGAAGTGCTCGAACCGGAATTGTTCCACGTGGAACAATTCCATTTACATTCGTTCGAGCATGCGGATGCCCAATAAACTCATGCCAAGCTTAAGGACACGCGCTGTGAGTTCACAGAGAGCGAGGCGAGAGAAGCGCACGGAATCTTCACTGCGCAACACAGGACACGCCTCGTAAAAACTATGAAAGGCTCGAGCAAGGTCATAGAGGTAAGCCGTCAATAAATTGGGGCGACAGTCATCCAGCGTGGCCGGCACCACCTCCGCGAAGCGGCAAAGTGCGTGTGCGAGATTTATTTCACGGTCCTCAGAGAGGCGTATACAAGCTCTGTCAGAAAGAAAAACGGAAAAATCAGGAATTCCGCTCTTGCGTTCAATAGCTCGAACTCGGACGTAGGAATTTTGAAGGTAAGGGGCGGTATCTCCGGAAAGGGAAAGCATTTTATCCCAGTCAAAGATATAATCGCTAAGACGGTTTTGAGAAAGTTCTGCGAACTTAATAGCTCCGATGCCGACCGCTTCTGCCACAGCATCTTTTTCATCTGTCGGCATATCAGGACTTTTCTCTTGAACCACGCGAGCGGCACGCTCTATCGCTTCATCAATGACATCTTGAAGACTCACGGTTTCTCCATCTCGCGTTTTAAATGGGCGCCGGTCTTTACCGAGGATAGAGCCGAACGCAACATGACGGAAATCACCGGTAATGTCGCGCATTCGGGCAATATCAAAAATCTGTTTAAAATGTTTTTCCTGCGGCGCCCCGACAACATACCAGATGGAATCTGCTTGGAACTCACGGATTCGGTAATCAAGTGTAGCGAGATCCGTGGTGGCATACAAGAACCCTCCATCTGCCTTACGAATAATCGCCGGCACAGGCTGCCACTCCCCATCCTTATTCACGAGGAAAGGATCATCCTGGGGAGCATGAAACCCGTCGGAAAACACACAAACAGCGCCCTCACTCTCTCGAGCAATGCCTCGTGCCATCAAATCCTTCACCAATGGCGCGAGTGCATCATTATAGAAACTTTCTCCAAGCCAATAGTCGAAGTGGATGTCAAGTTGATCATAAATCTTTTTTAAGCCGGTTTTAGTAACCTCAATGCAGCGTTTCCAAATAGCCAGATTATCGGGATCGCCGCTCTGCAAGCGCACAAGTTCAGATTTGCATGCTTCAAGCAACTCCGGCTGCTCCTTACAACGCTTGTTTACCTCCTTGTAGGTGGTGAGGAGAACCTCTATGGGATGTTGCTCCAGTGCAGCTTGATCAACCAAGTTTTTCCATCCCCAGAGAATCATGCCAAATTGGGTACCCCAATCGCCTATGTGGTTATCAGTAATGACGGTATGACCCATGAAACGCGCCAGCCGCGCTAGTGTATCGCCAATGATTGTGGAACGAATATGACCGACGTGCATGGGCTTTGCTACATTCGGCGCTGAAAAATCAATGACAATTTTTTGGGGGCACTCAACTAATGGTACACCGAGACGTTCATCTCTCAGCATGTCCATCAAGCACTCAACATATTTTTCAGATTTAATACGAAAATTAATAAAACCGGGACCAGCTAAACTCACCTCGGCTTCTGTCATGTCTCCCAGTTTAGCAACCACTGCCTGTGCTAACTCTCGTGGATTTCTCCGCGCCACCTTCGCCAGCACCATTGCCTCATTACTCTGATAATCCCCATACCGCAAGTCCTGACTCACCGTCACCGTGGCGCAAAAATCTCTCGGCAATGCATCGCCCAACTCATCACGCAAAGCCTTAGTCAATTTTTTTGCTATCTGTCCAGGTAGTGTTATCATTGCGCCGTCCTTATACACGTCGTCCTCCTATTTGTCAATCTCAAACCACTTCATATTGTTCCACGTGGAACATGTAAATTGCAAAAAATCGCAACGGTAGAAAGAAAAAGCCGCTGCACCGTCGGCGGTGAGGAAGCCACGTTCCCTAAGTTCAGGTGGGTGCGAGGTCGGGTTTACCTGAGGTATCCACTAAGGGACGGAACATGAAACCCTTTTCCTTGATGCTCCCTTGGTATAGTCTAACGGTCCGGGCTTTAGTGTCCGCGCGTCACGAGTGCAGCAGCGGTGGTATTTATACCACAAATACGCCATCAACGCAAGCGTTGTGAGGGAGAAACACAAGCACATCTCAAAATATGACAGGAAAAACTATAACTCCGGAAAACTTCAGAACAGAATTCGAAAGTAGAAAACGTACACCCGAAAGGGAAAGTCTAATCCAGATAAAACAGCACTGTGTAGGCAGAATTGAAAGAGCGAATAGAAAGAGGTTGTTCATTGGCAAGACGCAGGAGCGTATGACGCAAACCACCGGCAGCGTACGCAGTAATTTGCTCGCGAGTGGCGGGGGTGAGAGCAGGGCAGGCAGAGTAAAGAGCAACGCAGAGTTGACCAGAAGGAGATCGCATGAGGCGCAGAGGCCAAAGTCGACATTCTAGCGGGCGTTGTTCGCGAGACAAAATGCAACCGCTGCTGGGATCGAGTACGGGACAGATAGCACAATAGTCCTCGGGAGCGTCATCCGGAAAACACAGGGAAAAAGTTGTAGAACCGTCCGCCCGTTGTCGCAACGCAACATTACGCTGCCGCATAATCTGAACAAGATCCGGAGTAAGCGCAGGCGTTTCCCACGCGGAGCTGCGTTGGAAATTGCAGCAAAGGCGGCAACAGGCACACTGACCGGGACTAATGAAATGCGTAAGCACGGCAGAGCAGGGGAGAAATTACGGATTTAGCGGGATGGCAAAATACTTCTCAAGAACCAGATCTGGATGGTAAGACAGCTTAGCTTGGCGCAAGCCGGGAAAGTTCAGATCTTCCTCACGATTTATAAAGGTGCATGAGTCAGGCAAAGCACGGGCAAACTCACGATTGATCACAGCATAGGCCCGGCGAAAATCGGGCAAGCATTTTTCATAGTGAATATCTGCCACAAATGGGGATATGAGCGAACCGACAGTCATGGCCACCGGCTGTTTGTCCGCATAAAGCACCAACCCAAAGAGACGGAATAACTCCAAACACTGCATAGCTTGCCGAATGGCCCGAGCCTCATGCTGCAGGGCGAGGGAGGGCTCTTGAGCTTCCTGCCAAGCGCGCGCAACGCGTAGTGCATCCTGCACCGTATCTCGGCTCAGCGGACGAGTGTACCACTCTGGGTAAGCACGAGAAAATTGGGCGATGTGGTTGCGTTTACCATGGTAGAGAGTTCCGGGCAGATCCACAAGCTGTGTGCGACGATACAGGTAATCGGCGTCGCCGCGGTCAGTCATATACCGAAACTCGCCCGGGCAGATGCTTTGGAGTACATCGCGCTGTTCTGCAGTTAGCAAGCAAAAACGCAATTCGCGTCCACGAGCAGCAGCGTCTTGCCGAAGGCAGAGAATAGCCTTTTGCACGTCGCCACTCCCAACGGGGAAAGCGTAGCCGAGCAAGCGCGGATTCTGGTCATAATGCCGAAAGAGGAAGCCATCGTGAGTCGCCACAGTAGTGTGGTATTTCTCCCGTAAGAGAATGATATTCACTGCCGCGCAATCGCTGCCCAGCGATTGCTCAGTATATGCACGTAGCCATGACGCATCCGCCTCACCTGGCGAATTAAATGGCAACAGCGTGTCACTCATGATTTGACGCGTTCGTGCTAAGTAATCAGGTTAGTATTTGTAGTTCGCGTAAAACTGGAACTGGCCCGAACGATCAATGGCATTAGCTGTCTTGAACGGAATGGCATAGTCCACTGCCAAGGGGCCTATCGGCAAATTGAGGCGAAGCCCTATGCCATAATCCGCACAGAAATCTTTAAGTTGGAAGTCGAATGAATCGGCATGTACAAAACCGGCGTCCACGAAGAATGCCAACCGCGCCATATCCGCCAGTGGTATGGTTACCTCTGCCTGCACAAAGACCGAAGAGTTACCGCCCATCGTCTCATCTCCGGCAAGGCGTTCATCCACCATACCTACATCGCGGAAGCGGAATCCTCTCAAGTTTGCCGGACCACCCAGGTAGCAACGCTCAAAGATGGGTACCTCTTCATCCTTATCCACAGTATCTATCGTCTCGATACCAAAGTTGAGGCTAAAAATAGAATCCCAGATGGCATTGTAGTAAACCGAGGCATTGGCGCCGAAGCTGTACGTTTCTACCGTACTTCCCGGGCCGCTATAAGAGCCATGTACCTCCACATTACCACCTTTACGCGGAGTAATCATATCATCGCGCGTATCATATTCATAGCTCAGAGTGAGGTTGCTCCGCGTGTAATCGCCGCAACTCCACAGGAAGAAATCGGGTGCATACCCTTGCGGATCAAGTTCGTATTTTTCAATGCGGTATGCGAGACGAACAGATTGTTTGTCGCTGATAGCACGGCGCAGGGAAATACCATACCCGTAGTTCTTCTGCGTATAATAGTCACTCATGTAAGAAGAATTGGAGAAATAGAGCTCATTAGACAATTCCAATTTGCGATCAAGGAACCATGGCTCAGTGAGGTTGATACTGGCACTTTGATAATCCCAGCCGAGTTTACCTTGAATACTGAGGCGTTGGCCGCCGCCCACTACTGAGCCGCGTCCGAATAGTCCGCGAATATCAAAATTCGATTGCACAACGTTAGCGTATAGATAAACATTTTCAACTGAAGAAAATGCTATGCCAAAGGTAAGGTTCCCGGTCATACGTTCATGCACGTTGATGTTAATATCACGGTACCCGGGGAACGTGGACGCGGAAGGTGACACATCTACACCATCGAAATACCCGAGGTTTTCGATGCGGCGTTTGGCAGTTTCCAAGTCCACCGAATTGAAATTCTGCCCGGATTTGAGGGGTAACTCGCGCAGAATCACATATGGCTTGGTCTTCGTGTTGCCACGTACATTGACGCGACCAACACGGTACCTACTTCCTTCTGTAATCTCGTAGCAGATGTCTACAACGCGCGTACCATCTTTTTCTACACCAACCTCATTGATATCCGGGCGAGCGTCAGCATCAGCATATCCTTTGGCACCATAGTATTTGCGGATCATTGTTGTATCGTCCGATACTTTCTGCAAGGAGTATATATCGCCATCCAGCATGCTCATTCCAGGCTCAAGCTGCTTGGATGTATAAACTGTATTGCCCTTGAAGGAAACGTGACGCACTCGGTAGCGAGGACCTTCGTAAATATGAATGAGCATGTTGAGATCCTGAGGACCGAGTTGGCCACTAGGAGAAGAATAATCAACCTTGGTGACAGCAGCGCGAAGATAACCGTAGTTGCGATAATGGCGGATGATCTCTTGCAAATCATCATCCAACTGTTCGCGGTTAACGTTACCCGAATCATCAATCCAATGGAAGATGTTGCGCTGCTTTGTTTTCATCATCTGGCGCAGCTGGCGAGTATCAAACTGATGGTTGCCGACGAAGCGTATGTGTTGCAGGCGGACTTGACGACCCTCCTGAATGTCAAAGATGACGTCCTGATACCCCTGACGTGCCGTCTTATGATGACGCCAACTCACTTTAACGTCTGGATAACCGGCATCCTGATACAGTTTAATAATTTCGGCACGAGCACGGGAAAGGTCGTGGTCATTTATGACGCGACCCGATGATAACTTGGTCACTTCCCGTAATTTCTTTGCACCATAACGATGGTTACCCGTGAAACCGACGCCACCCATCACACCAGCTGGTTCTACCTCAAACACGACTCGTACACCGCCCCCGCCTGGTTCCACTGCAACACGGGCGTTGTTACCCACAAGCCCTTTCTGTAGCAGGCGTTCCAAGTCATCATTTACCCGAGCCGTAGAGTATTTGGACCCAGGTGCAGTTTGGATCACGTCCAACAAACGTCTTTCAGGTACTGTGGGATGACCGGACAAGTAGCGTATATTTACACCCGTCACCCTCTTTCCCTCATACACCGTAGCATCATTGAAAATACCCAATCCGGTGGCCTCCCCCAACTCACGCATCGCCATCTCATTGTCAATAAGCTGCGTATCCGTGGATGTTTTAATAAGACCGCTGGGCCGAACAGGTGAGGATTGCTGAGGTGCGAGGGCGGCAGAAGAATTCGTATCGGATTGTGCCGTCTGGGAAGAAACCGGCGCCGTCGTTACGGTGGTGCTGGAATCTGTCTTGCTATCATTAAGCATTGCATCCAAAAATGGATCGTCCGTTGATTCCTGAGCATGAAGAGGTAAAATCAGCAGCGGCAGTGACAAAAAAGTAAGCAACTGGGCATGTGTATGCAGGGGACACGCATTCATACCTCTTTATCATGCCCTACAAAAGACCAAAGGTCAAGTTATTATCCGGTCATTTTAATAGCAAATAGGCACCATCCGGCGATGAAAATTGTCGTCTCTCTCCGCATGCACATTCACGGCATCACGGTACGGTGGACAAAATGATCGAAAATTACAAGCCGAAATTTGTTGCCCGGTGGACCCAGTTGACAATTTCCGGGCGACTTGTTAAACTGGTCGGGTATAGCCGAGCTACTTACAGAGCTTGTTGCAAGCTCCCGACAATTTGCGCAGGAGCTCGTTGGGTTGCGTCGCGGAGAAAAAATAGAAAAACCGTTGGTATTTCCCAGTACGTGTCCGGCGGCGGTCGCTTTCGTCGTAGCAATGGTGGCCAACGAAATGCCGCGCAGCAAACGAGTGTGGGTGGTAGCGGATTCATTGCCTGCGCAAGAGCGTGTGTGTGCAGAATTCCCGCTATGGAGCAATCACTCGTGCTTATTTTTGCCGGAGCAGGAGTGGAAGATGGGACAATCTATCAGCGACCCGGATGTGACGGCGGAGCGGTTGGATGCTTTCTATCGTCTCACCATGGCACACGAAAAAACGCAAATTGTGGTAACGACCGTTGCCGGCTTGAATGATCCCGTGCCAGATATGGAAACTCCCGTAGCCCTCCATCTTCAAATCGGCAGTAATACCTATCCTCCGGAACTACTCATTGAATATTTGAATGAACATGGATTTGAACGTGTAGATCAAGTGGCGGCTCGTAATCAATGGAGTCTTCGGGGCGGTATTTTAGATGTTTTTCCACTGCAGACCGCTACACCTCTGCGTATTGAGTTTTTCGATGACACAATCGAGAGCATCCGAACCTTTAATGTGGACTCTCAACTATCCTTCAATAAAATATCAGAAGCAGATCTCCTCGTGGAAGAACCAACAATGACCCGCACGTTGCGCGCATGGATGCGGCCACAAGATATTACCATATCCTTACCTGGAAGCGGAGTGATGGGAGATGTCCTTATCCTCGAAGGTGTACCAAACGGCATCACCCCGGATCATCCACTCTACAAAGCGCTGCAACGCGATGACCTGAATTTTGATCCTGCTCCACTGGGGAATTTTGAAAGTGGGGACTTTGTGATGCAGGAAGCTCGACGAGCCTACGTACAGGATATTCTCACAAAATGGAAGGATAATCATTGGCGTGTTGTGATGTATTTTTACCACGAAAGCGAGAAAAAGCGCTTTGAAGAAATATGCGGAGACGACACAACTTGGAATACCGTACAGCCACGCATAGGCGAATTGCCCTGCGGATTTACAGTACCAAGCGCTCAGTTGGCTGTTCTTTCTGCGGCGGAAATTTTTGGGCGTCATTCGGCAGCACGACGAAGAACCATCGCTACTCGTGAAACACGCCTGCGTGCAGCTCAATCTCAAAGCCCTCTTCAGGAAATTCAACCTGGTGACCTCGTCATTCACGCATCTCACGGACTGGGACGTTTTATCGGCATTGTACGCTCTGAAGATACGGGGGAAGAAGAACTGCATATTCAATACGCCGGGGATGTGCTGTTGCGTTTGCCGCTTAGTCAAGCCCACCTCGTCTCCAAATACGTAGGGCTAGGTACAAAAACACCACCGCTTAACCACATGGGTGATGCGCGCTGGCAACGGGCACGCAAGGCAGCTGAACGAGCCATTCAGGATTATGCAGCGCAATTACTCGAAGTACAAGCTGAGCGCGAGAGCAATCCCGGATATGCGCACCCGGGAGATTCATCATGGATGTGGCAATTTGAAGCATCCTTCCCCTTTCGCGAAACACCTGATCAGCTGCGTGCCATTCAACAGACCAAAATGGATATGGAATCCACGCGACCGATGGATCGGTTAATATGCGGCGATGTGGGTTTTGGTAAGACAGAAGTAGCATTGCGCGCGGCATTTAAGTGTGTGACAGGTGGTCGGCAGGCTGTTATGTTGGCTCCCACTACCGTACTAGCGGATCAACATTACCGCACTTTTAAGGAGCGTATGAGCGAATATCCGATTCGTATTGAGTTGCTCAGCCGCTTCACACCCGGTAAGCGCATTGCGGAGGTACTTTCGGACCTGAAAAATGGGAGCGTGGATATTGTCATCGGCACACATCGTCTACTTTCCAATGATGTGACGTTTCACAACCTTGGATTGGCGATTATTGACGAGGAGCAACGTTTTGGTGTACGCCACAAGGAACAGTTCAAGCGCATGTTCCACATGGTAGACATGCTCACACTCTCCGCTACACCTATTCCACGTACCCTGTACGTGGCGCTTATGGGGGCACGTGATATGAGCACCATTGATACACCGCCACCGAACCGTTTACCCGTGCAGACATCTGTCTGCCCATATAGTGAAGAACTCATTAAGCGAGCCATAGAGCGTGAGTTGGAACGCAAAGGTCAGATTTTTTTTCTGCATAACCGAGTACGCACCATCACACATATGGAGAGCATCCTGCATCGTTTGGCTCCCCAAGCTCGCATCGTCACTGGCCATGGTCAAATGGATAAAGCAGATTTGGAGCAGATTATGCGTACCTTTGTAGAAGGTAAAGCCGATATACTTCTCTCTACGACCATCATCGAAAGTGGTATTGATATACCCAATGCTAACACTATTATTATTGATCGTGCCGACCGTTTTGGGCTGGCCGATTTGTACCAACTGCGGGGGCGTGTAGGGCGGAGTCATGAGCGAGCATACGCGTACCTTTTGTTGCCAGAAAAAGAATTAGCAACGGGTGATGCGCGGCGGCGCGTATCAGCTATTCGCCAATATACCGCTTTAGGAAGTGGGTTCAAAATAGCCATGCGTGATTTAGAAATACGAGGAGCCGGCAATTTACTCGGAACTCAGCAAAGCGGACATATAGCGGCCATCGGGTTTGATTTATATTGCCAGATGTTGAGGCAAAGTATCGACCGACTTCGAGGCAAAGCACCTGTACGACGAGCAGACGCATGTGTAAAAGCCAATTTTTTGTGCATGAGCGAGGCCTCGGCAGCCATGGCTGATCCAACAGTGCTGCGTGCGTTCATTCCCTCCTCCTATGTAAACTCGACTCGGGCACGCATGGAATGCTATACTGGTCTGGCTCAAACCAATAGCATAGAGGAAACTGACCAGCTAAGCCGTGAATGGAGAGACCGCTATGGCCCACTCCCTCAAGAAGTATTGAACCTGCTTAAGATTCAACGTATACGTATTCTCGCAACTCGACTTAACATCAGTATGGTGGAAATCAGCGAACAAAAACTTTTGCTCACACGGAACAACGAATACATTTTGGAAAACAAGCGCTTCCCTCGCTTGAAAACAAGGGGACCAGCGGAGCAGCTCGATGAAGTGTATAATATGCTTGCCAAGTTATAATGCGAAAATACGAATCACTTGTAGAAAGAGTGTCTAAAATTCGTACTATAAACTTGCAATGAAATTGACCGCCGCTTTCTCAACAATAGCGTTAGCCATGTCCATCGTCTGTACGATGACGCCTGCAAAAGAAGTCACCTGCGACGGTTCCACCTGTGGCTTGAACACTCAAACAGGTGATGCCTATTCCGTGCTATGCCCGGTAGGAGAAAGCACCGTAAAAATGATACAACAGGGGAATCGTCTCAATACCCTGGATGGAAAAACCATTGCGATTGTTGGTGGAAGCTTTATGGCGTATGTCACACACCCGGAAATCAAGCGACTCATCTTGAAGCACTACCCAACTGCAAAGGTAATCATGCTTGGCGAAATTGGGGCCGCTGGGCCATGGCCAGGACCAGGGATAGTTCGACCGCAAAAAGATGAATTTATAGCTAAGTTAAAATCCATGCACGTGGATGCGGTGATATCTGGCAACGGAGGATGCGGACTTTGTACACCGAAAGAAATGGGATCCTGCATCGCCGCAGAATATTGTGGGTTACCGGCTGTAATGATAGCGGCTCCGGGTTTTACGGAGCAGGCGAAGTCTGTCGCCCGTGCAGCGGGCGTAGCGGTCGCACGAGTAGCGGAATACCCTGGAGCTTTTTCAGCACATACACCCGAAGAACTGAAAGAGAATACGCGCAAAGTATTGTGGCCACAAATTGTAAAAGCCCTTACAGAGCCTGTCTCTCAAAGTGAAATGTCAACGCATACAAATCATGCAAAGCGTGATAACGTAGTCTTTAGTGGTTCACTGCAACAGGTTAATGCTTATTTTGCCCAACAAGGGTGGACAGATGGTTTGCCTGTTATTCCGCCAACAAGAGAGGCTGTATCTGAGTTTATGAAGTTTTGCGATGAAGCACCCGAGACTGTGGTGGCGATTGTACCTCCGTCGCGGCGTGCTGTAACTCTGCAGCACGTGGCAGTTAACGGAGTGATGGCCGGTTGCCAACCAGAGTTCATGCCGATACTCGTAGCGATCACCAAAGCAATGACCCATGGTGCTTTCAGGCGCACACTTTCTAGTACTCATGGATGGACGCCATACTGCTGGATCAATGGACCGATAGCGCGGCAGCTGGAGTTCCACTGTGATCAAGGGGAAATTTCAGCGCAACGTCATATGGCCATTGGCCGTTTTTTCAACTTGGCGATGCTTAATTTTGGCGGGTATTATATTCAACAAAACCGCATGGGGACATTTGGATACTTGATGCCTTGGTGTTTGGCAGAAGATGAAACGGTTGCACTTCAACTTGGTTGGCTTCCTTTCCATATGCAGCAAGGCTACGAGGTGAACGAGAATACCCTGACAGCGGCTTCCGCTTTAAATTGGGGGAATAATCTCGCACCGGCTTCGTCGGATGCAGACACCATTATGCAACTCATGGCGTGGGATGCCACAGAAAAACAGCAATTTGCCATTGGAAGCGGTACACCTTGTGTTTATCGGACGTTTCTGATCACTGAATATGTTGCTCGCGATTTATCACAAAAGTACAAGACAAAAAGGGCTCTGGAAGCAGCGTTAGTAGATGCAGCACGTATACCCGTGCAACAACGCGCCGCCGCAAATTACTACGCCAATCCTGGAAGTTCTTTCAATCCAAGTACATATCCGTTGAGTATGCATACTTCAAAAATCGCTCGTACGGAGCAAGCTGAAAATACGTCTACGCCTATGTGGTTATCATGGTGTGAGAAAAAAGCCCTTCAAACAGTACCTGCAATGCAATTTGGTAAGTCAGCTTTTTTGGTTACCGGTGATAAAAATCGTAATAAAATAATGTGTTTGCCAGGCGGAGCTTTTACAACTATCAAAATAACACTCCCAAAGAATTGGAATCAATTGATGGAGAGGTTGGGTTATAAACCACTGAAATCATTCTATTTGAAAACAGACCTTAAACCTGATTTAGCCCAACCAGCGGTACAGCATCGCTATAGTCCACAACCAGGAACAAGGCAAACGTACACTTATCAATCCTCCGAGGCTTCTAAAATACCACGCAAAATGTAATCGACATCTGCTTGCTGCACGGTGACTTCACGCAGGCGGATTTCACGCGGCAAAAAGTTACCGGGAATCATCAAATTAGTGCCACCGCCTATAATCGGAGCAATATCTTGAACCCATTCTTGCACAAGACCTTGTTCCAAAAATTGGCGCAATAAATTGCCTCCGCATTCCAGAAGGAGTCTGATCACTCCATAACGTTCGTTCAACTCTCGTAGGACGTCTTTCAAACATTCGACTTTTTCATAAATTATAGTCCGATCTGCAAACGCATCTGTGAAAATTTGCGCATCATTCGGGAGTAAAGCGCGGTTTCGGGTGAGTATCACACGCCAAGGCTGCTGCTTACAAATCGGCATTTTACTGAGCGGCTCACGAATGGTAAATGCTGGATTGTCTGTTCTTACAGTAACGCCTCCTGTTAAAATTGCATCACTTTGAAGTCGAAGTTCATGTGCATATTTTAACGACTCAGGACAACTAATCCATCGTTCTTTACCACGCGACATGCGGCTGTCCAATGTACACGCTACTTTCGCAGTTACCCAAGGCAAGCCGGTTCTTATGCTATACTCCCAAGGTCTTAAAAAAGCCTTGCAAGCTTCCTCATAGACTCCGCACTGTACTTTTACTCCTCCGGCCTCTAAAACGGCGCGTGCGCGCCCCCTGTGGCGTTTATCAGGGTCATTCATTCCATAAACAACACGACCTATTCCCGCCTCCAAAATGGCAGAAGTACATGGCGGAGTTTTTCCATAACTTGAGCATGGTTCGAGAGTCACATATAAAACAGAATCCTTAAGTTTATTTGCAAACCCTTGTTCTATAGCATTTTGAATGGCGCGCCTCTCAGCATGAGATTCCCCCGCCTTTTCGTGGTATCCCATACCAATCAATTGATCACCTTGATATAAAACAGCACCAACAGGAGGATTAGGACTCGTGGTTCCAACACCTTTGGCAGCTAAAAGCAAAGCTGCTTTCATACGTTGAACGTCCTCTTTTTGGTTTTCGATGTTTATCATTTTAAATATCTTTTCATTCTTCTTCATCTACGTGGTGAAAAAGTGAGTAACTTTCGTGAGCGTTGTAATATGTGATTATTAGAAAAGATAGGTCTTGTGGATAACAAGGAGAATAACAAAAAAACTTCCGTGAAGAAATCGATTTATTCACACTTGTCAACGTCTTATTCACAGACTTATTCACACACATTGTGAAAACCAAAACACTGACATGAAGATTTAATTTTCTCTCAGAAAGCTGTTGAAGAAAACAAAAGGCGCAACGAAAGGAATAGCAACATTGTAAGCGAGGGTACCCGGTACATCCACAAGAATCAAGTCAACCTTGCTTAAGACCTGATTGATGAGATTTTTTTGAGACGGAACGCGAATACCGGAGGAAATTTGGAAAGACTTGTTGCCATCTATCTGAGCGAGAATAGAATGTGACTTTAGAGTACTGTTTTTTTCCACGACACTTCCAAAGGATTTTTGAATTTCATCGGCAAGTACTTCTATCTGGATATAACCATCTTTTCTGAGTAAAACTTGAGCAGTCGATTCACTAATGGGGAAATAAACAAAGTCTGGCATGACCTGAATTTCCCGGAAAGATGATAGGTTATCTGACCGTCGGAAAACAGAATCGTGTATGCTTGGATAATGCAACTTCAGATGGGCAGGATGAGCATTAATGTACCACTTTTTTATTGTCGGGTTATGATAGACACGGAGATCTTGACAGTTTAATACATACCCTTCATAGTATGATCCAAGCTCTTCCACGTTTTTATGCGTTTGCATGTATGCACATGAATTCAGCACAAACAACGCTGATAGCGCCGCGAATCGTAGCAACCATTTCACCCGGCCAGCGTACCAAATCTGATGCTCAGTTGTCAAGTCTGCTTCTCTTTTAGTTATCAAAAAGTGTTCAAAAAATTTGATGGATTATTTTTCACTGCTTCATTTCATGAGATGATTGTTTTGGCATAGTAAAATTAAGCGTAAAAATCGCCGATGAAAACAGGCGAGATCAGTCATCAAGAAAGTTTTCCTTTTCAAGACTTGCTCAAAGGCCTTGTCTTTGAAATATGACAGCAACCTTGCTAAATAGGAGAAAAATGGTAGAATGAGGTCATGTACTATTCGCGTTATAAGCTTTACCCGGTGGGAGCATTGAGTGCTCGTGCAGCAGCGCAACCAAGGGAGGGGGTATTGCTGAAGGGAGATAATGGAGGATATGCATGTTTACAATGTTGGCCGGAATTGGGAGATTCGCCGCTTGAGTATGAGTTGGATGCGCTCAGAGATGGAACTCCATTGCTGCTGGGTGAACGAGCCATGAAATGTATGGAACTCGATGGGGCAGCTCGTTCCAAGGGAGTGAACCTGTTTGCCGGATTGAAAGTGCCGCGCAGCCATGCCACGTTGACAGTAAGCGTAACACCTTCACAAGTGTACAGTTTGCATCAAAAAGGATTTCGAATGGGTAAAATCAAGGTGATACCGAAGCTCGCCTCCACAGTGGAACGTCTCACTAATTTAGCCGCTATGGTTCCGGAATGGAAATGGCGTGTGGATTTTGATTGCACGCTGACTATGGAAGAAACGTTGAAATTTTGGGATATGCTGCCTGAGGCACTCAAGGAGCGCATCGATTTTATTGAGGATCCATGCTATTACAATGTACACGAGTGGCAAACACTGCAGGATGCGGGCATTCCCCTTGGCTACGATACTCCGCTGCGTAACGAGAAAAATATACCGCAGCGCACAAGTCACCCGATGATGCGCATTGTGAAGCCTGTTCGTCACCACAGTAACTCTGGTCAACCCGTATTTACCACAAACTTGGATCACCCGCTAGGTCAATGTTGGGCAGCGTACAGCGCCGCCGTGTTTTACTCAGATAAACCGGTTGAGCAAGTACCGGTCTGTGGGCTGGTAACCCAGCATGTGTATCAACCTAATGTTTTTTCTGAGCAATTAGGTCTGGACATTACGCCGGAATTTCACGTCCCTGCCGGCACCGGCCTGGGATTTAATGGTCTCCTTGAGGCTCAAGATTGGAAACGATTATAGCCTTTTCCAATGAAGGAGTGGGAGTCTATCCACAAATCCTATACTAACGAAATCGTGCGGCCATACCAAGGCATGCCAACATCCGAGGAATTCCATTAACCAAGCATGAGTGCTGAAATATAGAGCGCAAGATGCAGAGAAGACAGACCGAGCAATACATTCATTCGTTTATCTGCCGGAGTATGCATGAGGCGATGCAAAATGATGCCGCCCGTTAATAGAGCCGCCACCCAAAACCAATTCCATCCAACGCCAGGCAGTACGCGCGATAATTGATGCAACACAGCATAGGGTGCTACAAGAAAAGCCATAGCAAGTCCCCGCGCACGTTTATCTCCCAAACGCACAGCTAAGGTACACTTGCCCGTCGTGGCGTCCTCTGCACGATCTCGGATATTATTCACCTCGATCAGGACGCAGGAAAGTAATCCGCAAATAGCACCTACCATTGTGGCGGCGATATAGATGATTTCATAGCCCGATTGCCATCCGATTTGTACAAAGACAGTACCTATAACGGCCACTAACCCAAAAAAGAGAAAGACAAAAAGTTCACCCAGCCCGTGGTATGCGATGGGGTAGGGACCGCCAGTGTAAGTATAAGCACAGATGAGACAAGGAATGCCGATAAGGATGACACTCATACCTTGTGCTTGAACTAGCGGAATAGCCGCTGTACTCGCCAGTATTAAAAAAAAGGCAGCCCAGGTTTTGACGGATCTCGCGCTCATACGACCGCCGGCTGTAATGCGTAGCGGCCCCTGGCGATGGGCAGTGTCGGCGTGATGCCCGGCATCCAAAGCGTCATTAAAGAGGTTGCAAGCAATCTGGATACACATGCAGCTTATGGCAGTGAAAACGGCTAGTTGATAATTCACTGAGATATGCAGCTGTGGGAAAGTGACAGAAAATTTATGTACAACCACGCAGCCTGCCACCACCGCCACCAAGCCAGCTGGTAGAGTTTTGGGACGTGTTGCCAGAAGAATGGAATGAAGAGCGTGAATCATGATTTTTTTGGGTATTTGCAGAAGCCCCCGCGGGCATTTCGAAAAGGATTGAAAAGATGGTCGAGTCCACTGTTTTTGATAAGGAAGGTCTGCTGCATGAGATAACCGAGTTTTCCTTTTGGCCAACCGCGCTGTGCAAACCAATCCAAGTATTCCGATGGCAGGTCGGAAATAGGGCATCCTTTCGGAGGAAATTTGGCAGGACCATACATGCCGAACGGCATATACATTTCTGCAATTTGTACCAGCAGATCGCGCAATTCATCAGCGCTCGGTATCTGGATATTTTCCATTACTCCCGTACAATGCTGGCGCTCCAAGGGATTTGTTCCCCGGCGTAGAGAGGAACAACACTTTGTCCATAACTGCAATATTGCATCGGTACGTGTAGCGGTGTATCGCGCAGCAACACCGTTTTCGTCGGTGGATGGAGTCCGTAAAGGCGACATGCATTGTCGCACACAAAAGCTTGTAATTTGTCCAGAGCACGGTGCCTCGCAAAAATTTTAGCTAAACCTGCCAGTGCTACAGGTGCGCTGAATACGCCCGCTGAGCAGTCATAACATTCTTTTCTATGTTGTGGATGTGGTGCCGAATCACTACCGAACATCACGCGAGGATGAGCGCTAAGAGCTAATTGCAGGAGGGCTTCTCGATCTTCTTCACGTTTAGCGATTGGTTTGCAGAAAAGGTGGGGTTTCATAGCAGTACCCAGCACGTCATCCAACGTGAATTCCAAGTGGTGCAGAGTGATGGTAGCGCTCAAATTTTCATACTCATCCAGCACATGTGCGGCAGCAGCCGTTGTGATATGTTCCATACAGATACGCAGCTTGGGGAACTGCTCTGCCAGGTAACGGTACGCAGGAAGGAACTCTGCCTCGCGATCCATGACGAAACCGTGACTTTCACCGTGTACGAGCAAAGGAATATCTAGTTCTTCCATGGAACGCAGGGTAGGTTCTGCGGTTCGCAAGCTTTGCACACCCATATCGCTATTTGTGGTCACCCCGGCAGGGTAGAGTTTGACGGCGAAAAAACCGGGAATGGTTTTTGCCACCCTCAAATCCGATTCGCTGTAGTTACGAAAAAAGAGAGTCATCAACGGCAAAAATGAAGCATCATCTGCAGCATTTTTTACTCGTGCCGCGTAGGCTCGTAAACTCTGCTCATCCACCACGGGCGGTACCAAGTTCGGCATGATGACTGCCCCGGCAAAGTACTGCGCACTCAATGGTGCTACAAGCCGCATCATCTCACCATCCCTGACATGCAGATGCATGTCCAGTGGACTCGTCAACGTAATCTCCATACGAGACGTATTTTAACAGCTCAGACCGTGCTTGGCAAGACATGCCAAAATGCACATTCCAAAAATCCCACCGCCGAAAGAATCGACGGTGGGAGAAGAACAAAACGGTGTCCAGCAGGTTTAGATCTTACCAAACAAAGACTTACCCTCAGAAAGCAAGTCCGATGTAGCGACTTTCAGACGCTCGCAGATGCCTTGCTCACCTTTTTTAAGATAAGAGCGTGGGTCGTACACCTTCTTATTACCCACTTCGCCATCAATTTTGAGCATGCCATCAATGTTTTGGCACATATGCATCACGATGGGCTTGGAGAAAGCGTACTGAGTATCGGTGTCGATGTTCATCTTCACCACGCCGTAAGAAATCGCTTCCCGGATATCGCACAGGTCAGAACCAGATCCGCCGTGGAATACCAGGCGCATATCTTCACCGTGCTTTTCCATCACAGCCTTTTGCCCATCGCGCAAAATTTTTGGTTCGAGCTTTACTGCACCGGGTTTGTATACACCATGCACATTGCCGAAAGTGGCTGCCAGCATAAACTCTCCTAGTCCGTGCAGGGTTTCATATGTCAGTAACATATCCGCCGGGGAGGTATAAAGTTTAGCAGCATGCTGACCACTGTTGTCTACACCATCTTCTTCACCGCCAACTACGCCGATCTCAATTTCGAGGACAATACCTACCTCGGCGCATTCTTGGAGCATCTGTTTAGAAATTTTGAGGTTTTCAGCCATGGGCAGCGCACTGGCATCCAGCATGTGTGAATTGAACAAAGGTCCCTTTCCTTCAGCAATGCGCTTCTTGGACTCAACAATGAGAGGGCGTAGGAAAGTATCAATTTTATCAGCTTGGCAATGGTCTGTATGCAAAGCCACCAGCACATCATACTTTTCAGCGAGACGGTGTACAGCCTCAGCCAGTACGATGGCACCAGTAGCAGAATCTTTCACGGCCGTGCCAGAGGCAAATTGACCACCACCCAGCGAAATCTGGATGATACCATCAGATTTAGCCTCGGCAAAAGCTTTAAGGGCGCCGTTAATCACTTCAATAGTGGTAACATTCACGGCGGGGTAGGCATAGCCCTCCTTTTTTGCCGTGTTGAGCATTTTAATATATTGTTCTTGGGTTGGTACTGGCATGGTACTGAATTGGGTTAGAATTGTGCGGGTGGGTTATGAAACCCATCGCGTGCGCCTATGGTAGCACGCGTGAAATGACTTGGCAAGACGAATCTCGATTGCAGCTTCGAAGTTGGAAACACTGGTGGGGAAGGAAAGAGGCGTCGCGTCTGAAGACGGCGACCCTTCGAGCGGTGTCAGAACGAAGCGCGATCTCCACGCAGGTGAGCGTTGCTCAGTGGCGTCAGGAATTTGTCGTATCCAAAAAGCCTTTAATTTTCTGAATGCGCGAGGGGTGGCGCAACTTTCGAAGTGCTTTTGCTTCTATTTGTCGAATGCGTTCACGCGTCACATTGAATTGACGGCCGACTTCTTCAAGAGTTCGGGGATTACCATCACGCAGACCAAAGCGTTGTTCAATGACAGCTCGCTCGCGTTCATTGAGCGTATTGAGTACCACAGAGAGTTTCTCGCGCAGGGAATTAAACGCTGCACCATCCATGGGATTTTCTGCGCTTTTATCTTCCAGAAAATCTCCGAATGAGGTATCGTCAGAGTCACCCACAGGCTGCTGCATAGAAATAGGCTGCTGAGCCATTTTGAGAACGCTGCGAACACGATCCACCGACATGCTGCACTGGGCGGAGATTTCTTCCGGAGTGGGTTCACGTCCCAAATCCTGAACTAGTTTTTTCTGCACCCGCATGAGCTTGTTAATGGTCTCAATCATATGCACAGGGATGCGGATAGTACGCGCCTGATCAGCGATAGAACGCGTGATGGCTTGGCGAATCCACCACGTCGCATAAGTGGAGAACTTATAGCCTCGGCGGTATTCAAACTTCTCGACAGCTTTCATGAGTCCCATGTTGCCTTCCTGGATGAGGTCTAGGAAAGCGAGACCACGATTGGTGTATTTTTTGGCGATGGATATGACGAGGCGCAGATTAGCCTCAATCATTTCTCCCTTAGACTCCTTTGCCTGTTTCATGTGCGAGCGCATGACTTGATAATGCTCTAGGAAATCATCAATAGGCATCCAGAGTTGCATCTCCAACTCGGAGAGGTTATCTTGGTACTCGCGGTTGTCGGGTTGAATCTCCAACTGTCGGCGAGTTTTCAGGATACGTTGGCGGATTTCTTTGAGGTATTCTACGAAGTCTTCGTAAATTTTTGATTTGAAAGAAAACCGCTTATAAAGTTCATGCAGTTTCGTAATGTAAGATTTAAACTCCAGCTGAGCCGCTTCTACGCCTCTGCGTCGCTTGCGAGCTTTACGCAAGCGACTGTACGAAAGATTTGTATTTTCATACAGCTCTTGCAGTTTGGTAAGAGCCGCTTGCAAGGTGCGGAAATATTGATCCCGATGGTCGATATTTTTATCAATGACGACGCGGTCAAAGCGTTCTTTATTTTGTAGCAGCTTAATGGCGAGATCCTGGTAATAAGTGGCAACGACACCGAGCATGTGCAGACTTCTCTGAAGGGCTGTTTCCGCTTGGTCAATTTTACGCGAGAGCTGCACTTCCTCCTCCCGCTTGAGCAACTCTTTCTGCCCCATTTGTTTGAGATACATGCGCACCGGATCATCCAAATCGGCCATTTTTTCACTCTCATCCTGCTCCTGGGGTGTGTCTTCTTGAGCAGGAGTCGCCACTTCTCCCATTTCTGAGGAATCAATGATTTTGAAGTTCATGCTGCGCAGGCAGTCCATGATCTTTTCGTGATCTTCCGGGTCTATAACTTCCGCCGGAAGCACTTCATTGATGTCGTCGTAGGTTAAGAAACCCTGATCATTGGCCTGTAGGACAAGTTGGCGCAGACGTCCTTGCACCACGGGATTCTCAATGAGATTACCGTGCATGTTACCGGAAAGGGCTTTCAGATCATCAGCAGTGAGAGAGTCGGCCCCCGTGGGTTCTTCAAGCACTTCAATGCCACAGGAGTGCAGCCTTTCAAACAAACGTTCCGTGTCCTGCTCCTCGAATCCTTCAGATGGGAGGGAAGAGATAATGTCGTCATCGGTTACGTACCCGCCATTCTTTTTGGCGAGGACGACAAGATTTTTAAACGCATTCTTCAGGGTAAGGTCATCGGGGAAATACTCTTGGAGAAGAGCGGCAGTTATCTTGATGTTTACCGTGGTGTGGCCCCTCTTTTTGCCGGTGGGGGTTGGTGTTGTCAAGCCCGATTTGATTTTCACCTTTCCAGTCTGAAGTTTCTCAGAGCCGAGTGTAGATGCTTGGGCAGTATCTGGCTTTTTTGCGGCAGGCATGTTACTGCCGTGTTGGACGGAAGGTTTTGACAAATCCTTCCTTGTAGCCGATTTTGATGAATTTATTGGCTTTTGAGAGCTTGCTTTCTTGTCAGTCAGTTTGTTGGCAACAGACGTCGCTTGTTTTTTATGGGAAGAGACTTGCTTTGGTGTCGCCTTAGGAACTTTTGCCTTTCTTAATTCAGGTTTTTTGACTGACTTTCCAGAAGTCGTGGGCGTTGATTTTCTGCCGTCACCTTTGGTGGTCGTTTTTTTGGCAGGCAGATTTTTTGACTTAATAGCTGGTTTCTTGAGCGCCGGTTTTTTGACGACTTGTTTGGAAGATTGTTTTTTCGTCGGCAAGTTCTTGGGTTGAGGTTTAGCAGCCGTCTTTTTGGCTGTTTTTTTGATGGTGGGCTTAGCGGCAACAATGTTGCGAGTCACCGGTTTTTTCGTTGCCGGAGATTTTCCCTTCTTCGGCTGTACCTTTTTCCCGTCGGACTTTGTGGTGGGTTTGCCCTGTCTTTTATTCGGCGCTTTTACGGTCGAGGGTTTTTGTTTCGCCTGTGATTTCGAGGGTGTTTTTGGTTGAGCTGGTTTCCCAAGCCCTGACTTGGTGGTCTTTTTAGCGATCGCCTTGGCAGCATGGTTTCTGCTTGCAACTTTTCCTACAGCCTTCTTGGCAGTAGGTTTTGACGTACCTTTCTTAGCAGGACTTTGCTTCGTATTTTTAGCGACCTTGGTCGGTGTCGGCTTTTTCTTGGATGACATGATGGTAGGGACGTAGGTATACTCCACCCTCTACTCGCTTTGTCAAGGGTGGCGGCACACGTGAAAGCATGTTACTATCCAAAACGTTTCTGTCAACTCAATTTTTACAATTATGACACAAAAAATCAGCCGACAACGTCAGAATAACCACGGGACGGTAGTATTCGGGAATGGGAGTATTCAAAACTCCTTACGCAGGATAACCCAGGCAGCCGTTAGTAAGTGCAGCAGCATATATCCCAGAGCTACAGCAGCTAAGCTGCCTATGAGCCCAAATTCCAAGGGGTTTCCGTCACCTAATTCATCCGTCAACGAGAAAAGACTGAAATCTGGCACCACCAAAGCGAAAATCTGTTGCAAACACTGCATGGTAGCATTAACGCCAGTTTGATTGACGGCTGCGTAGATGCTATTAAAGAGTTGAGCCTGGAACATGCCGATAAAGTAGGCGCCCAAGGCAAAGACGATACTCACAATGGTGCCGCTGGTAACACAGGAGATGAGCAGGGTAAAAGTCGTAAGTACCGCAAGTCCTAAAAACATGGCGAAGATACTGACTTGCGTGTACAGAGAGTTGCCGACGGTGCGTACCTGCTGAAGGTAGGGTTGCATGTCCTGTTCGGAATAACCTGCTGCCGCAAGTTGTGCTTGCAATTCGGCGGTTATGCCGGGCTCCCGGATGCCCAGTAAAAGCACCATCAAGCCATCCATGATAAGGAGCATCAGGGCCAGTACAGTCAATACACCGAGAGCCTTTCCCGCTAAATAATCAAAGCGTGGAACCGGCTTGGAAAGAATCGTGTAGAGAATACGATCTTCGCTATCTCGCGGAATCAGCAAGGCTGTCGCTGCTACACAGAAAAGCATTCCGAAGAGTCGCATGCACCCGGTGGCGACGTCTTGAATGAGCTGCAGCTGTCCCACCCCCGCAAATTCCACACCCAAATTCTGTTGATAAGGTAGAAATTGTAAAGCCAGGAAGCCGACAGCAAACGCCGCCAATGCCATAAACAGACGCATGCGCACCAGTTGGGTGAAGGTCACCCCAGCTATGGCAGCAATGCGACCCGGCATGCGCAGGAAGTGTCTGAGAACACCGGGCATGAGTTATTGACGGGCTGCTTTTTCACCTTCGTCGATAAGTCGCCAAAAAGAGCGGGATTCTCCGAGTCGTTGGTCTTCGGATCCGCTGCCCATGCCCGAGCGAAAGAGAAAATCACGCAACGAATTGGTGTGCAGTACACGCTGGACCACCAACTTTTCGTCCTCCATTGTAAAGTAGATACGGTAGTCCCTGGAGCGATAGCGAAAGATACGGCGCCCCTCTCTTTCCACCACACCGAAAGGAGTATCCTTTGCCTCGCTGTTTTTCACCTTCTCAACATCGACTTGGAAACTGTTGATGAGTTCCAGCTGTTCCAGCGTTGGGATAGCTGAAAGTTCGGATGCGCTTATCTCATTAAATACGATCTGGTGCACGTCGGCATTGTAGCATTTTGCTCACTTCTCCTGCAAGTCTAAAAAATGTCCATCTCAAGCAAATGAATCAGGAATATTTGCCGCATCTGCCACGGTGCTCAATCACCTCGCATCATTTTTATGCCGGCAGTTTTCCTCCGCGGTCATATCAGCAGGCAGGAACATTCTTCGCAAGACCTGCCAAAGATGTCTCGCGGTAGTTGGGGTGCAGATGCCGTCCTGTTTCGTACATGGTAGCTATCACGCTGTCGAGGCTCACAAAATGGGAACCATTGCCGCGCATGGCGAGCCGAGCGGCATTAACGGCTTTGACGGCGCCGATGGCATTGCGTTCAATGCACGGGACTTGGACGAGACCACAGACGGGGTCACAGGTGAGACCGAGATTATGTTCCATGGCAATTTCAGCGGCATTTTCAACTTGCTGATTCGAGCCGCCCATGGCAGCGACAAGCCCGGCGGCAGCCATGGAGCAAGCTACCCCCACCTCTCCCTGACAACCTACCTCGGCGCCGGAGATGGAAGCATTCGCGCGATATAAGCTACAAACAGCCGATGCCGTGAGGAGTAGAATTTCTGTTCCTTTTTCGGCAGAGTAGGGGGAATCTTTGCAACCGTATCGTTCGTAATAGCGCAACACAGCGGGCAACACCCCGGCTGAACCCATGGTCGGAGCGGTGACGACCCGACCACCACTGGCATTTTCCTCGGCCACGGCAAAGGCCCAGAGATTGATCCAGTCAATGATGGTCAGAGCATCTGTTTCATTGCGGTGAAAACGATCTTCCAAACGGGCATAAATTTGGGGAGCACGTCGCTGCATGTGTAGCGTGCCCGGTAGAGTCCCCGGAGTGGCAATACCACGATCAATGGCCGAGTTCATGACCTTTGCTACCAAGCGGATCCGCGCGCTGAGTTCCGGCGCGGAGCGCAGAGTAGCCTCGTTGTGCCGCGTGAGTTGAGCGATGGAGACGTGTTCCCGTGCGCAAATATCCATCAGCTCATGGCAGGAGTGAAATTCCCAAAGTCCGGCAGGGCTGACATGGTCATTTTCGGCTAGGTGCATTTCCTCGCGTGACTTCACTGCGCCACCGCCGACAGAGAAGTAAACTTGTTCGCAAATGAGAGCTCCCTGAGCATCTGAGGCGCAAAAGCGCAGACCGTTCGGATGTTCCGGGAGAGATTGCTTTTCTTCTGCAATGATGTCATCTGCTATGCGGAAAGGAATAGCCTGCTCCTTACCTAAAAGGAGGGTCTCCGAAATAGGAGGTGGCTTCTCCATGGTTTCCGCATCCAGCCCCATGAGTCCGTACGCCACGGCGGAGAGGGTGCCGTGGCCGTACCCTGTGAGTGCCAGCGACCCGTACAAATGGACGTGTAACCGAGCAACACGCGAGAGGAGTGAGCGCTCGCGCAGCAGTTGCACAAAGCGAGCCGCCGCACGCATCGGTCCCATCGTGTGCGAACTGGATGGGCCGATGCCGATGGAAAAGACATCGAAGAAACTCGTATACATGGGGAGTCTCAACCGATAACGCCGAGTTCTTTACCGGCTTGTGCAAAAGCGGCAATGGCGCGGTCGAGCTGCTCTTCTGTGTGGGCGGCAGAGAGTTGGGTGCGAATACGAGCCTGCTCTTTGGGAACGACGGGATAGAAGAAGCCCATGGCGTACACTCCCAGTTCGAGAAGTCGATTGCTCATGCGCTGGGAGAGCGCGGCATCACCAATCATGACCGGCACAATAGCATGACCTGCTCCCGCCAGCTTGAAGCCGCATTGCTCCATTCCTTTGCGGAAGTATGCAGCGTTGTGCTGCACTCGCTCAGTGAGTTCCGTGGAGGATTCCAGCATGTCAAGCACTTTCAGGGTGGTAGCGGCAATAGCTGGCATGACGCTATTGGAGAAAAGGTAAGGCCGAGCCTTCTGACGCAGTACATCCACGATCTCTTTAGTCGCCGAAACATAACCGCCGGACGCGCCGCCCAGAGCTTTCCCGAAGGTTCCGGTGGTGATATCGATCTTGCCGAACAGCCCACAATGCTCGTGCGTGCCGCGTCCGCGTTTACCCAGCACACCCGTCGCGTGAGACTCGTCAAAATGTACCAATGCACCGTATTTTTCGGCGAGTTCGTGAATTTTATCCAAGCGCGCAATAATCCCATCCATGGAGAAAACGCCATCTGTGGATATCATAATGGTGCGAGCGCCCGCTGCTTTTGCTTCTTTGAGTTTTGCCTCCAAATCCTCCATATCGTTGTTGGCGTAGCGGTAACGAGCTGCTTTGCAGAGTCGTACTCCGTCGATGATTGAGGCGTGGTTGAGCGAGTCGGAAATGATCGCATCTTCCTTATCCAACAGCGCCCCAAATAAACCTCCATTGGCATCAAAACAAGAGCCGAACAGAATAGTGGCTTCGGTACCCAGAAAAGCGCTCAGCCGCTCTTCAAGTTCACGGTGCAAAGTTTGGGTGCCGCAGATAAAACGCACGGACGCCATACCAAAGCCCCAGCGATCGATGGCTTGCTTAGCCGCTTTTTCTAACTCGGGATGATTGGCAAGACCGAGATAGTTGTTGGCGCACATATTGATCACCCTGCTTCCATCCTGCAATCCCACCTCCGAGAACTGGGGTGTGTCGATATAGCGCTCTTCTTTGTAGAGACCGGCAGCCTGGAGTCCTTTCAGATCTGCCACGATACGGTTTTTGAATTCGGGGTTGTACATAGTAAAAAGGCTCATTAACGGGCAGAAGTCATTGTATGCCCGAGGGTACTTTCTGTCAAGCTCCGGTGTACGTGAGAACTGGCAATGGCGTAGGAACATGTGCCACCCGCCGGAGATGGAGTGTTTTTATTCATTATTGTTGATATTGAATTGCTTGAGAAGATAATTTCAGTCGGTAAACACCCGCGGGAACGAGAAAGCAATGGTTTTCCACCGGTGTTGATTAAATCAATCCTGCGACCTTTCTGATGACCGGAACGGGGAAACTACATGTCTTGGAGCTTTCATTCCACAGGAGACGGGAGGTTGCCCATACGATTGCTCCTGCAGGACACTCGCGCGGTAAGGTGAAATACGAACACGAGCGAGGGAAAGTCAGCTCGCTTGATCAGGGGATAAATGAGGAGACGAAAAGCTCGTGGAACTGTACCCTCACGGACCTGCCTTAGATGCCGGGGTCAAGTTTATCAAAAAGATCAAGCTGGGCTACATCCGCAGGGGGAGCGGCTTTGGGCAGGTTCGTCGGTCTTCTTTTGCTCCGCTGAGCAGCTTGCTTTTCCGGTGACGGTTCCCGCATGGAGGCGCTCATTTCCAAGTGAGTGAGAATGCGTTTAGCGCGTTCAATGATGGAGGCTGGGAGCCCGGCCAGTCGTGCCACTTGGATGCCATACGACTTATCGGCCGGGCCTGGCAATACCTTGCGCAGAAAGATAATTTCATCATGCCATTCACGCACCTCGACATGCCAATTCCCGATGGCGGGGTGAGTGGTCTGCAGATCCACCATTTCGTGGTAATGCGTGGCAAAGAGCGTGCGAGCGCCAATGACATCGTGCAGATGCTCAGCCACGGCCCATGCAATGGAGAGACCGTCGTAGGTGGCAGTGCCTCGACCGATTTCATCAAGGATGACCAGAGATCGTTCATCGGCATTGTTGAGGATAAGGGCAGTCTCGCTCATTTCTACCATGAAGGTCGACTGCCCTCCGGCGATATCATCACTTGCGCCGACTCGACAAAAAATACGATCCACCAAGCCAATGTGGGCTTGTTTAGCCGGCACGAACGACCCCATCTGGGCCATCAGGACGATGAGAGCGACTTGCCGGATATAAGTGGACTTACCGGCCATATTGGGTCCGGTAAGTATAACGAGGCGGTTCGTTTCCTCATCCATTTCGGTGTCGTTGGGGACGAATGAAGTACCCTCCTGAACCTGTTCGATGACAGGATGGCGCCCGTCCACAATATGAAGGGAGCGGCTTGAATCCAGGACAGGACGACAGTAGTTATGGAGTCGGGCCGTTTCAGCGAGACTGAGCAGAACATCCAGCTCAGCAAGCGCCGCCGCTGTTTCCTGGATATTGTTCAAATGCCCGGCGACGGCTTCTCGTAATTGGCAGAATATTTCATACTCAAGTTGTTGGGCTCGCTCATCGGCTCCCAAGATGGTGCTTTCCATCTTCTTGAGGTCATCAGTGATATAGCGTTCTGCGTTAGCGAGTGTCTGTTTGCGGCGGTAATGCTCCGGCACTTTGGAAAGATTAGCTTTGGTGACTTCAATGTAGTAACCAAAGACACTGTTGTAGCGGATTTTAAGTGAATCAATACCAGTGGCTTTGCGCTCGCGCGCCTCCATCTCTGCAAGCCATACTTTGCCATCGTGCGAGGCGTGCCGTAATTCATCCAACTGGGCATTATAACCGTCGCGTATCATTCCGCCGTCCTTGATTGTGGTGGGAGGATCTTCCACGAGCGCGCGCACAAGCAGTTGCGTCAGCTCAGTGAAGTTGCTCACGCGCGCCGCAATAGCGGCCGGTTGAGCTTGCTTCTTGCTCAGGGAGGTCAGATCATCCAGCACATCCGGCAGGACGGAGAGAGAAAGATGGAGCCCAAGGAGGTCTCGAGCGTTGCCGGCGCCTTGGGAAAGCCGAGAGGAAAGGCGTTCTAAGTCACGCACTTTTTTGAGTGAATCGCGTAACTTACTCATCAAAAATGGTTCTGCCAGAAAGGAGGCGATGAGTTCTTGCCGCCGCGTCAGTTCTTTGAGATCGCAGATGGGATGCAGAAGCCATTCGCGCAGAAGGCGGGCGCCCATGGGAGTCCCGGTGTTGTTCAGCACACCTAGCAAAGTGTTTTTGACACCGCCGCGTGCTTCCACTAAATCCAAATTTCGGCGGCTGGCAGCATCGATAAGGACCACTCGCTTTGTGGGACGCAAGGAAAGATGAAGCAGGTGATCCGTACTGCGTTTGAGCTGATTTTTTAAGTAGTGCAGAATGGCCGCGGCAGCTCCCAATGAAGCGCTCATGTGAGCGCAGCCAAAGCCCTCCAGCGAATGAACTCGGAAATGGGTTTCCAAAGCCCCGCGCGCCAGCGTCGGCAGAAACGTGTAGCCATCGTACTTGAGCGTGACGGGAAGACTTGTGAAGAGGTCGGCTTGTTCTTCACTTACCAGCAATTCACGCGGACGAAGCAGAGTTACCTCTTCCGCCAGGTCATCCAGCGAGGGATACTCGGCCACAGAAAATTCCCCGGTGCTGTGGTCGGCGCAGGCCAGCCCCCAAACCTTTTTGTCACAGTAACATGCAGCGATATAGTTGTGCTCTCCGGCATCGAGCAAGTTCATATCAGCCAATGTCCCGGCGGAGATCAGATGAGTGATTTCTCGTTCCACCAGTTTGCCGGGTACGGGGGTGGTCATCTGCTCTGCAATAGCCACCCGCTTTCCTAACTCGACAATTTTGCTGATGTAATTTTCCGCCGCATGGTAGGGGACGCCGCACATCGGGATGCTCTGCCGCTTGGTGAGGGTGAGGCCCAACGCTTGCGAGCAAGCCACCGCATCCTCAAAGAACATCTCATAGAAATCTCCCAGCCGGAAGAATAGCCACACATCGTCCGGCAGTGCCTGCTTCATGCGCAGATACTGATCCATCATCGGGCTTATAGAGCTGCTCTCAGCCATGACGCGCGTACCCGCTCACTATATACCCGATTCCGGTGCTGTTCAAGTCTTTTCACCGAAGGATGAACAGCCCGCGGAGCAGGGAAGCGCTATGCTTTGGCATGGACAAGGCGAGCAAAATGTGGTAAAAGAAACATGGATGCGCAAGAAGATAATAGGGCTGCTTGTGATGATACTGCTCATTGGCGGTACGGTCGCTGTGTGGACGCACAAGGAGAGGGATGCGATGCAAGCTACATCACTAACCGCCGCTACTCCCAAGTTATCGTTGCCTGAAGCGCAGATCCTTTACGAACAAGCACGGTCTATACTGGATAATCAGGCGGTGAGCAATGTGACCCCCGTGCCGAAAATGCTTGAGCAATGCGCGTTGGCCGGTCATGAGGAAGCCAGCTTACTCTTGTTGGATGTGTACGAGGGCCGTCGCAAGGGGATTGAGGCAAACATGCGCAAAGCAGCTGAATGGGCTGATTTGATTGCACGAGAGACTGACAATAGACATTTGGCAGCGGAGGCCCAGTACCGCTCGGCCCGTTATGAAGAGCGCAAGGCAACGCGCAGTTCGCTTAAAAATGCCTTTTCACGCATGAAAGAGGCCGCGCGCATGGGCTTGCCGAAAGCGCGCGTAGAATTGGCGCGCTATCTCATGTTTGGCATCGGCACGGGCCATGATCCAAAAGGTGCACTAGCCATCCTCAAATCTGTTGCACGCCAGCATCCTGACACGCCTAATCTCTTTTTTTATGCGGGGTATATGCATATGAAAGGAATGGGAATATACGGGGGACCGGACTATAGAACGGCTCTTTTTTTGTACCGCAAGGGATTGCAGTGGAAGGATCCACGTGCCATTAACAATTTGGCAATGATGTATGAGCGTGGCTTGGGGGGTCTCTCCCCGGACGTTGGCAAGGCATTGGCGTACTATCGAATGGCCTCCAAACTCGGATGTCGGGAAGCGTCCACCAATGAACAGCGCATGGGCTACCGCATCAAAGCTATCGTGTCGGGAACATGGCAGCAGCGCGTTGCTCGTGCATCGCTACGCGTCGTGCAGGCGCTTCCCATTGCTCCGTTTTTGCACGATTGGATAGAGGCGCCGCTGCGCCGAATAGCAACAGAATTATGAAGGCTGCACGCCAAGCGGTGAGTTATGCAGCTGAGCAACTGGGTTTCTCAGCGGTGGGGGTGGCGGCTGCCGATGCGCCTCAGGGAGATTCTTTAAGCCGTTGGCTGCAAGCTGGTTGTCATGCAGATATGGATTGGCTTGAGCGGCATCTTCCCCTGCGTCAAGAGCCGGCGAAAGTCTTGCCCGGGGTGCGGCGTGTGATTATGCTCACCTATGAATACCCGCGGCAGGATGCCCGGCGTGCCACTGGTTCTGTGGCACGGTATGCACAGGGGGAGGATTACCACAAGTTGCTGGCCCCCAAGCTGGCCGATTTGGACGAGACACTGCAGATGTACGGCGGGCGACAACGCTGCTTCAGCGATTCCGGGCCGGTGAGCGAGCGTTTTTTTGCCGCCATGGCCGGGTTGGGATGGATTGGTCGCCACAGTTTGTTGGTGCGGCCGCTGGGAGGTTCATTCTGTTTTCTTTCGTGTATTCTCACGACGCTGGAGTTGCCGGTGGACCAACCGATGGCTAACCATTGCGGAAGCTGTCACCGCTGTGAAAAGGCGTGCCCCACCCACGCCTTGAGCCACGGGCAGTGCGATGCACGACGGTGTCTGGCATATTGGACGATAGAGACCAGGCAAGAGACCGCTCCTCCGGAAATACAGGAGGCTTTGCGCGGGAGATTGTACGGATGCGATGTCTGTCAGGAAGTGTGCCCGTGGAACCGAAAGGAAACACCTCGTCGCGTGGATCCGCATCTGCTCATGCCTGCGCGTGTGGCGGGCATGACCACGGAGGAAATGGCGGATTTGTCGTGGGAAAAGTGGGAGGAACTTTTCGCCAATTCACCGGTGCGGCGCACCGGTGCAGAGCATTTGCGGCGCAACATTCATGCTTTTTCACCTGTAACATCTGAATCATGACAATACTAAACACATTGATTTGCCTGGCGCAATTCTCTTTTGAATACGATGGCGCGGATTCATTGGGCCTGAGTGCCAATTCCATGGGCTTGGGTAGTCTGGATAGCGCCTCGATCATTGGATTGGTGCTGATTGGGTTGGCTGGTGTCGTCGGCTCCATTGTCCAAAATCGCATGATGGCGAATATGAAAAGATTCTCGGCTGAGGAGATTTCGCTTACCGGCGCTCAAGTCGCTCGCCGCATGTTGGATGCGCATGGGCTGGATGATGTGCAGATCACCCATGTGCGGGGGCAGCTTACTGACCACTACAATCCCGTCAATCGTACCGTCAACCTCTCCGATGTGGTGTATTCTCAATCTACGGTCGCGGCTATGGCTGTAGCAGCTCATGAGTGCGGACACGCAGTGCAGCATGCCAAAGCGTACGCATGGCTCGGGTTGCGTTCCCGCTTGGTGCCGATGGTAAACATAGGTTCGCGCCTTGGTCAAATTGTGCTGATGGTCGGTTTGGCGCTTGCTGCGGCCGGCGGCAGTACGCTTGTCGCATGGATTGGGTTGGGTCTGTTTGCCAGCACAACAGTTTTTGCGTTAGTGACTTTGCCGGTGGAGTTTGATGCATCTCGTCGTGCACTGGCGTGGCTTCGAGATTCGGGCATGGCAACGTGCTCGGCTCATGGGCAAGCGCAGTCCGCTTTGCGTTGGGCGGCTATGACGTATGTATCTGCTGCGCTTTCTTCCATTGCGATGTTGGTGTACTACGCGCTCCACTTGCTGTCGAGTGCGTCTCGATCTCGACGATGACTTTTCAATTTAACGGCCATGAATGATCCAGACCTGTTGGCGGAAGTGCGCCGTGAACTCGGAGGTACAGCTACGCCCTCGGCAGCCCAAGTAGCGCTGAATGCCGTGTTGCGAGCCGTGCGCGCCGGCTTGTTGGAGGATGGAGAGGTGCGCCTGGCGAGATTCGGCAGTTTTCGTTATAAGCGTGTGCGAGCGCGCCGGCTGCTTCTTCCGCGAACCGGGCAAGAGATGGTGTTGCCGGAGCGTGCTGTGGTGCGTTTTCATCCTTCTCCCGGTCTTTCTCGCGAACACCGGAGGGTAGGACACACTATCGGCTTCCAAAATGATCGGAAATGAGCGATGATTACGTCTGTGAAGAAATGGCAGTTGAGCATAGCGGCGATAGGCGTATTCCTGGTCGGCTGTGATGATTCGGATGAGGATCAAGCAGTTGCTCAGGATATCCCCGCATCCATTTCGCGGCCTGCTCCGTGTCCGGATCAGGAGTCTTTGCACGTACGCTCCGCCGGCCTCGGCCCGGTGCCTACGGAGCTTCTGACCACTCCGCACTATGAGTTGTATAGTCAGTACAGCGGCCAGGATATTCGGCAGGTCACCGGCGTGTCTGGACGCACGTTATGGCTTTGCTTCACCGCGCCGTGGTGTTCGCATAGCGCGGATATGATTCGTGAGCTGCAACAGTTGGCTAAGGCGGAAAAAGGGAACGTACAGGTAGTGGACGTGAATGCCGATGCGTACCCGGCCCTGGCCGAACATTTCCAGATTACTAAAGTGCCGACTACGATCTTGTACGCCGAGGGCGTGAGGTTACGCACAATTGAAGGAGCTTACAACGCTGCCAGTTTGCAGCGCTACTTGCACCGAGTGCTTACCCGTGACGATGACGCTCAAGTTTCCCCCGCAGACGCTGCACTGCCTTCTAACCCCTGACCTTATCTCTCCTTATGCGATTTCTCACCGGTCTTCAACCCAGTGGCCAACTCCACATCGGTAATTATTTCGGCGCCATCCTCCCCGCCGTGCAACTTCAGTACAAGGGAGAGGCCTTTTATTTTATTGCCAATTACCACGCAATGACCACCATGTCCTCTCCGCAGGCTTTACGTGAAAATACGCGGTCGCTGGCGGTAGATTTTTTGGCATGTGGACTTGATCCGCAGCGGGCAGTATTTTTTGAGCAATCAGCAGTTCCTGAGGTCAATGAGCTGGCTTGGATTCTCTCTTCAGTATGCCCGATGGGGCTGCTGGAGCGTTGTCACTCTTACAAGGAAAAGATGGCACGTGGAATAGCGTCGACACACGCGTTGTTTGCGTATCCGGTTCTAATGGCTGCGGATATTTTGCTGTATGGTTCGGATGCTGTTCCGGTAGGCAAGGACCAGAAGCAGCATTTGGAGGTCACTCGCGACTTGGCCGGTAAGATGAACGAGGCTTTTGGGGCCGGGCTCTTCAAGTTGCCGGAGCCGATTATCAGCGAATCCACGGCCATCGTCCCCGGATTGGATGGGCAGAAAATGAGCAAAAGTTATGGGAACGCTTTACCTATCTTCGGAGACGAGAAGACAACCCGTAAGCTCATCAACAAGAAGATCGTTACCGATACAACCCCGTTGGACCAACCCAAACCTACTGAAAACTCGGTTATCCTGGCTCTCTACAAACTCTTTGCTTCCGCGCGGGATTATGAGACCATGGTGGAGCGACATCGCTCCGGCGGTTTTGGTTACGGTCAGTTCAAACAGCAACTCTTTGAGGCTTATTGGGAGTATTTCCGTGAGGCCCGTGAGAAGCGTGAGTGGCTGCTTGAACACCCGGAATATGTAGATGATGTGCTGAGCGCCGGCGCAGAACGCGCTCGTGAAGAGGCGAATAAAACGCTTTCTCGGGTGAGGCGCGCCGTGGGGTTGGTATGAATAATCCCGGATTTTGTCCGAGTGCGCAAAAAAAGCTTTACTAGTAAGGTGGCACAGAATAGAATGCTCTTGCCTTTATCGACAACAGTTCGTTATCTCATGTCGAAATTTGGCACGTGCTTCACGGTTTAGCCTGTTCCCTTTATTTTTTATGACTGCCTTCGCCCCCCCCCCTGTCTCTGTTATTAGCTTATTTTAAGCGTTTTATAATTTTTGTCGCGTCAATTGTTCTGATGTTCGCGAGCATCGCGAATACGGCATGGGCGGAGTACAAGCCGGTTGATGTTTCCGGTATAAAGGGGAAACAGCGCAAGGATCTCATGGATCTCGTCACAAAAATTAAGCAATTGCCGCCCCAAGCTGCAGACTGCTATATATGCGAACAATTAGGCCTTTTCTTTAAGGCGGATGGCTCCGTCGCTATGAAACAGTATCATAACCGACCAGCTACCTATGGCGACGCGCTGTTTATCGGACGGACGAAGAAAATAATGACATTGGGGGACGCCATCGGAAATGTCAAGGAAGGTCGATGGGGCGAAATATACAATAAAACCCTCCAATTTAAACTGGAAGTCCCTCTCTATTATTTTGCGAAAGATGTTACCCGCGTAGTAAAAAACACGGCAAGGCACTTGCTGAAAGAAATGCCGGATGACGCTCGCTGGGCTCTTCTTGCCACGCTGGATAAGAAGCTTTACTATCCGGATGTCAAAGGCGCCTCTCATAAACAACAGTCGCGTACAATCACCTTGGATAGTGGCCATAAGTATAGCGCGCCGGGAGATTGGGAGGGCTGTTTTGTGGGAGCAGACGGAAAGGAAGAAAAGGCGTGGGATGCTATTCGAAAGAAGGGAGGCATCGATTATACGCGTTGGGGCAATGTTGTACTGGCATGTGGTGATCTCATTGGAGCTCATGATATTCTCACTCTTTTCCCGGAGGAGGTGAAAGCGATGCGCCAATTTCATAAACAGAAGATCGCGGAGATTAAAAAGCGGGAAGAAGAGGCTATCGCTTCCATGTTTGAACTGCTGGAGGAGCGATTTAAGTCCGGCAAGGACGACCATTCCGGCCCACCGACCTTCCTTGTGAAAAAGTACGCTCAGATAGCTATTTCCGTGGGGCTTTATTATGGAGGGGGTAATAATGACGGGTTCAATTATACCTGCAGTTGGCTGAACCCCCATGTGGTAATTTACATGCCGGATGGACGCAGTGTGAGCGGCCGTACTTGGCAACTTCTCAGTGAGCTGCAGCAAATCCCCCAGGAGGTCATTCTGGAACACTATAAGGAGCCAATCTGCCAAATGGCACGACACTTTGGCAAAGCCTTTTTCAAAGAGATGCCGCCCCTGTTGCGCGACCTCGAACGTGCTTACGTCGCCCGCAAATTTGTCAAGAAGGACGGTTCGCCGGCAACCGACGTGAAGGACGACAGAGTCTTCACGCTCCGCACATTCATGCGCAATTGGACCTTTAACGGGCCAAATGTAAAGGATCTCTACTTCGTCGATTCTTTTGGGGAAATCAAGCCTTTTAGTCTTCAGAGTCAATTTGTGTCAAATTACGGGCGTACCATGGCGCAAGTAGCGCTCTGCATGCGGATTTTAGGGACTGAGGAACTTCTTGAATTCATTCCACCTGCCCACGAAAACGAGAAGCCGGACACCGCTTCCGAGGAACCGCAAAAGACCGCCATGGGAGGCACGACCGCCGCTTCGCCCAAAGATACGCAGTACGAGGAGGGAATCGCAGCCTTACGCCGTATGCCTGCTGCACTGCGTCGCGCCTGGTTGGCGGAAAATATGGGTCTTTGCTACGCGCAGAGCAATGCCCCCGCCTATACGGCGCCCCATATCGCGAATGATAACGCCCTCTTTGTGGATGAGCAGGGGAAGGAGAGAAAGCTCTCGGAGATAGCCACCGACAAAATGGCTCCCGATTGGGTGACGGCCACCAAGGCAGCTCTCGCCGTCGGGCACGAACAGGTTGCGGCTCCCTTCACAGAAGAGCTAAAAAAACTTGCCGTGCAAACCGCTACGCACATCCTGAAAGCCATAGAGGAAACTCCGCGTCATTCATGGTTCGCAGAGATGAATCATCTGATATTCGATCCGAATGGTCAATCTGCCTATCCTCCGGAGGGGAAGATCGATTCTGTAGATGGATTCAAGGTACACTCACCAAATGTAAATTATGGGGGTAAACTGTACTACAATCCGCAGGGCAAAATCTCTCAACCCGCAGCGCGTCATGTAGGATGGAGACATTGGCTCATGCTTTTCCGCTGCGCCGATGTGGCAGGTATCGAAGCGATCAATGCCGAGTTCAAGGCTGACGTGGAAGCCATGCGATCCTTCTATGAGAAATCGCCTTTCTACAAAAAATAAGCGGAAAAAGTAGGACTACTCATCTACTTCTGCTTTCGTTTTGTCGGTTGCTCCCACCGCACTGATGCCGGTTGTGTCGCACGTGAGGCGCCCCTTTTGTGAGCGGCATACTTTCCCAAGAACGCTATGAGCATTTTTTACGGCTTGATGGAGAGCAGGCCGCTCTTGAACAACGGGCCGAAAAACGTCGCATGACCTTGGAACATGCGTAGTATCATGTACTTATGGCGGGCCTCAATCATGCTCGTAATACCTTCTTGTTCTTTGTCTGTGTTTGCCATACAGACTTTATGGTACCCTATTTTGTCCAAACGATAAATCCCTTACCCCCTTTTTCCCGGTTCGGTGCTCTCATTTTTGTCCTCTGGCGGTGTCGGGGCGTTGCTTGGTCTGCTCTTGCCAAATGGGCTAACTTTGTGGTAGAATGCACGCGCATGGATGAGATAGAACAGTTGCGCGAACAAATTGACCGTGTGGACGCCTCCATCGTGGAGTTGCTCAAAGAGCGCATGCAGTACGTACATCGCGTCGGCGAAATTAAAGCAACCGATGCGTCAGCGCTTTTCGTGCCGGAGCGTGAGAGTGCGCAACGTGAAAAATTGGTTAAGCTGAATGGCGGTGTCCTGCCGGAAGAGGCGCTGCTGCGCATTTACCGTCAAATTATCAGCTGCGGGTACTTGTTGGAGGGAGGGTTGCGCGTGGGCTATCTGGGGCCGGAGGGTACCTGGAGTCATCAGGCGGCGTTAGCTCGTTTCGGTGAGAGCGTGACGCTCCTGCCATTCCCGTCGTTCTCTCATTTATTCAATGCAGCAGAGCGTGGCGAAGTGGATTTTGCGGTGATCCCGATTGAAAATAATACGGCTGGTTTTGTGACGCAGACAATGGATTTGTTGATGGCCAGCAACACCCTGCGCATTTGTGCCCAGTGCATGCAAAGTGTGCAGAATTGCTTGTTGGCGAACTGTACTCGTGAGGATATTCGCACCATCTATTCGCATCCTCAGGTGTTGGGACAGTGCAAGCTGTGGCTGCAGCAGAATTTCCCGAACGCGGAGCAGATATCGACAGCATCGACAGCGTCCGCGGCGAAGATGGCGCATGCCGAGGCTGACAAGGGCGCCGCTGCTTTGGGTAGCAGGCTGGTCGGGAGATTGTGTGACTTACAGGTACAGGAAGCGAACATTCAGGATAATGCGACTAACACCACTCGCTTTGCCGTGGTTGGCAAGCAGCTGACTCGCCCGACCGGAAAGGATCGCACAACGATTTGCTTCGGTGTCCCGCATGTTCCCGGTTCACTTGCCGACGTGCTGTTGCTCTTCAAAAAGCACAACATCAATATTTACTGCATTGATTCACGCCCGGCTCGCAACATTTCATGGGAATATTTATTCTACATGGATGTCGAGGGGCATGAATTGGCCCGCCCGCTCCAAAGTTGCATTGAGGAGCTGCGACGCGGCAGCCCCATGTTGAAGGTGCTCGGTTCCTACCCGGAATTGTAACTGGTTATGCCTTTTTCTTCAGCCCAAGCCTTAGCATTGTTGAAGCACGCCCACGCAAGCGGGCGTATGCCGCATGCTTTGCTCATCACCGGCGCCCCCGAGTTTGGCACAAACCGGCTGGCGCTCGATTTGGCTCATTATTTATGTGGCGCTCATGCCGAAACTTTGGAGAATTTGATGCACCCCAATTGCTGCGTGATTCGTCCCGGATCAAAGATCCGCACCATTACGATGAGCGCCATCCGTAGTATTGAACCGTTCCTGACCATGTGTTTGCCTCCCGGCGAGACGAAACTCGTCATTGTGTCTGAGGCTGACCGCTTGTCGGACGACTCGGCTAACGCCTTTTTGAAGACGCTGGAGGAACCTCCCCCGCAGACGCTTATTGTACTCATCTCCGAACTGCCGAGCCGCTTGTTGCCGACTATCCGCTCGCGCTGCATCCGCTTGGATCTGTCTGTGCCGGACGCGGGGGAGCGAATCAGCGAGGCGCAGCGTCGTTTCCTGCCCGCGGTGCGTACCGCGTTGGCTCATCTGGGTTCAGATGTGGCAGCTCTTGCGCTTCGGGCAGATTTTCAAGATTTATTAGTATCTGAACGTGAAGAAATTACGGAGAGAATAACGTCGGCTCTCAAGGCCGAGGCGAAAAATATCGCCGAGGGCACTGATGTGCGCGATTGGGAAGCGCAGCGGAAAGATGCAACTGCCGCGATGATTGAGACAGAATACTTGGCACGGCGCACACAGATGCTGGAGTTGCTTACGCTTTGCCTGGGGCAGGCGGTGCTGACTGCTTCGCATGCGCCGGATGTGAAACCGATCGCGCCGGAGATCGAGAAGATAGCAGGCAATTTTTCTGTAGCGAATTTAATCGCGCGCATGAACGCTGTGAATGACCTTCAAAAGGAACTCATTTACAATGTGCAAGAGGCGCTTACGCTTGATGTTCGTTTTACGCAAATTATAGGTTCCTCCCCCTTATGAACAGCATGACCGGTTTCGGGGCGGCTTCCGTCCCCTTTTGTGGCGCTTCGTTGCGCGTAGAGATCAGCGGCATTAATCGTAAGCAGCTTGAATGCGCCATTAATCTGCCGCGCCCTTGGGCTGAGCTCGAAGCTCAGGTACGAGAATATGTGGCACATCATGTTTCACGAGGCCGCGTGAATGTCTGTGCGCTCTCTCAATCATCGGATGGAGCGGATAAAGGCCTCTTGCATCTTCATCGCGAAAAACTTAAAACGCTCAATGATTACCTCAAAGAGGTGCGAGAAGTCTGCGGACGAGATGTGCAGCTTTCGGTGGATACGCTGTTGCGTTTAGGGATATTGACCGACTCCGTGGAGGAGGAAAAATCACTGGAACATGTGTGGAAAGATGCTTTGTTACCCGCTTTGCAGCTGGCCATGGAGCAATTTTTACAGATGCGAGCGCAGGAGGGAGAAAATTTGGCGCGGGATTTGAATGCACGCATTCTGAAACTGGGCGAACTTCGTCAGCAAATGCTCCGATCTGCGGCGGATGTACCTGCCCATTACCGCGAGGCTTTGCTGCGCCGGCTCATTGAGCAAGGGATGGTGTTGGATGAACCGGATGAGAGGCTGGTCAAGGAACTCGCCCTTTTTGCGGATAAATGTGATGTAAGTGAGGAAATGACACGCTTGCATTCTCATCTCCAACAGTTTGAGAAGTTTATCTTGCGTGCGGATGAACCTGTCGGAAGACCCTTGGATTTCCTCTGTCAGGAGATCTTTCGTGAACTGAATACGACGGGGTCCAAAGCAAATAGCGCCGAATTAGCTCAACTCGTAGTTGCTGCCAAAACAGAACTCGAAAAAATACGCGAACAAGTCCAAAATGTCGAATAAAAATCTCGGAACTCTGCTGATCGTATCCGGACCTAGTGGCTCCGGTAAAACCACCCTTTGCCGCCGCGCCGAGGCGGAAGGTCTTGCCACCTATTCCATTTCCTGCACCACGAGGACCCCGCGCGCTGGCGAAATCGATGGAAAGGATTATTACTTCCTGACGCAAAAGGTCTTCGATGCCAGAGCGAGCTCGGGAGACTTCCTCGAACATGCTTGTGTGCATGGTCATTGCTACGGCACGTTGCGTAGCGAGGTCACTCGCCATCTGGAGCAGGGAAAAAATGTAGTGATGGACATTGACGTTCAAGGGGCTGCTTCAATACGCGCTTGCCCGGATCCCATCATACGCAGAGCTTACGCAGATGTTTACATTTACCTTGCTCGCACTGAGGTAGAGGCGCGGCTCCGTGGTCGTTCCACCGACAGTGAGGAGATCATTCAGCTTCGCCTTCATAACGCTTCCTTGGAGGATGCTCGTCGCTCGGAGTACCAATTTATCCTACCGTCCGCCTCGCGGGAGCATGATTACACACTTTTCAAGGCTCTTCTCTCGGCCCTCTCCTTGCGTTCTTCATTGCGGAATGATGAGGGGCAGCTGCATCACATCGGTGCTTGAAGGTCCGTAACGCCTCAGAAAAAGTCACCCAAGAGCATAGCATTTCCCCGTGTTTTGAAATGAGTCGCGTGCTGGCATAAAAGTGATTCGTCAGCCAATCGTGGTACTTGGATGCCTCATTGCCCCCTGTCCCACTCAAGAACCAACCCGGTGGCAGAACAGAGTCAAGAAAAATTTTGCGTTTCTTCAGCACACCAGCAAGGAATCCGCGCGGCGGTACACGCTCTCCATGGCGATGTAGCGCGTGCGCAGGAGCTCCGCCGAGCGATGGCCCATCTCCAGCTGAAGCTCGGCGTAGTTGCGGAAGGTGGCCAGGTGGTGCGTGGCAAAGGTGTGCCGTAGGACGTCCGGTTGCCAACTCATGAAGCCCGCCTCGCGGTGCAGGCGTGCGCGTCGTCGTCGCCAGTTCGGCGGACAGATCCGCTCGTCTCCGGGACGCCGGACGCGTTGCAGGATGCGTGCCAGGGGCGGGAAGATGGTGACGTGCCTTGCGCCGCCGGTCTTGCTGTGGTGCGGGGCGATGCAGATAACGCCGTCGTCGAGTCGTATGTCGCTCCAGCTCAACCGCTCCACTTCGTTGGGGCGCACACCGGCATAGAGCATGATGGCGGTCGCGGCGAGGCAGGCGCCGTTTTCGAAGGTCTCGGCGGTGCGCATCAACCGCTCGATCTCCTCCTTGTTCAGGATGCTGATGCGCTTTTCTTCAATGCGTTCCGGCTCCACTTTGCGCACCGGGTTTTCCGCGCACCACCCCCGCTTGCAGGCGGTGGTAAACACCCCGCTGAGGATGAGTCTCGCTTTGTTTCGCTGCCGCGGTGTGTCGAACGCTTCCCGGATGTAATCGCGACATTCTTCGGCGGAGATGCTGCGCATACGCCGATTCGCCAGACCCTTGCAACGTTTCATGAACCGCTTCGCGATGCCACGGAAGTCGCTCAACGTCCGCGCCCGCCTGTCCTTCCTCGCTTCCAACGCCTCATCCACCGCTCGGGCAAAGGTGACCGTCTTTTCCCGGCGTCGCAGCTCTTCCTCCCCCGCCGCAATGCACGCCATGGCGCGCTTCACGCGACCCCTCCCCGCCTCCAGCGCCCTCTTGGCCACCAACGCCGCTCCCAGCACATTTACACCCGTCTGCCGCAGCACCTCCATCGCCGCCAGCTCCGTCTTTCTATCAGATTTCGTTTTCATGTCGGTACGTATTCATAATCCGTGTGCAAGCCTAAAATATGACACTCCAACGAAATTTACCAGACCTACGTTTAGGGAGCGTCTTCCCCAAAAAGATACAATCTGCAAAAGTCCATAAAATGCCTTGCTTGCCAGAAATAAACTAACTCATAATCAACAAAAAGAATCAGAAATGGTACGGATTATGAATTCGGTAGAATCCCACGGGAAGTTGTGAAAAATACATGAGTGAATTTAGTTGCCATAACTTTGAATGTCAGGGGGCACGCGTAGGAATAAGATGTGTTACAGATAGGAAGAACTTCTGAGTATTCATTTTTAATTATACGTTGAAATTGAGTCATTTATGAATGAAACACGATAAGATCATGAACAGTATAACGAGCTATCAAGCAAAATACTACGCGTATTCCTTTACTCAGGAAGGCAGGCAGGGTGTTGAAGGTTTGACGCAGTCCCTTTTGAGCGCAGCAGTTGACCTCAATCCGCACCAAGTGGAAGCAGCTCTGTTTGCGTTACGTTCCCCTATATCTCGGGGGGTGTTACTTGCGGATGAAGTGGGCTTGGGGAAGACCATCGAAGCAGGTCTTGTCCTATGCCAGCTTTGGGCCGGAAGAAAACGGAAATTGCTCATTATATGCCCTGCTTCATTGAGGAAGCAATGGCAGTGTGAATTAGAAGAGAAATTTAATTTGCCTACGAGAATTATCGATAAGAAAGCCTCGCAGGAAGACGCCAAGAAGGGGAAGTCCAATCCTTACGATGGCAGGTACATTTCCATATCTTCGTACCAATACGCGGCCCGCATGCAGGGTCACCTAAAGACGATAGATTGGGATTGTGTAGTAATTGACGAGGCGCACAAGCTACGCAACTCCTACCAGGAGTCGAACCGCGTCGGGCAAAGTTTACGTTGGGCGTTGGAGGGACGGCGTAAGTTGCTTTTGTCTGCCACGCCTCTCCAAAATTCATTGACTGAGCTCTATGGTATAGTCACACTCCTCGATCCGACGCTGTTCGGGGACTTAAAGACATTCCGTTCTCGTTACGTCAATTCAGGCGGAGATACGGATGAGTTGCGCGCAAGATTAAAGGATTTCTGCCATCGTACCCTTCGAAAAGACGTTCAAGCGTACATCAAATACACCCAGCGCATACCGATTACTCAGACCTTCGAATCTTCGGATCAGGAAAATAAACTGTACGAAGATGTTTCTGCCTATCTGCAGGATGATCAGACCTACGCGTTCCCCTCGCAACAGAGGACGATGCTGACGCTTGTTGTGCGAAAAGTCATGGCGTCATCAACAACGGCTCTTCTGGGGACTCTCGAAAGCATATTGTCTCGGCTTCAATCTCTCAAGGAGGGGAAGGATAAAGAAGGGCGCATTCTCATGGAGAATATCGTAAAAGTTGAGCCGAATATACTGGACGAAATCGCAGAGGATGAGACAGAATGCGATACAGAGTCGATACAAGATGCGGACGATGAAATGGAGCCCCAAATAGATCCTGCGAAATTAGAGCAGGAGATCACGTTGGTCAAAGGGCTTATACATCGGGCTCAAAGCATCGGGACCGATGAGAAAACAAAACAACTTCTCGTCGCCTTACAATCTGGTTGGAAAAAATTGCACGAACTGGGAGCCGAAGAGAAGGCTGTGATATTCACAGAGTCACGCCGTTCCATGGATTTTCTCAAAAACTTTCTAGCGGAAAACGGCTACGCCGGACAGGTGGTATGCTATTCCGGTGGCGGGAAAAAGGATGCCGTATCCACGGAAATTTACCGAAAATATAAGGCAGCGCATCCGAATGAATCCTCTTCAAAAGATGTCATGATGCGCCATGCCCTCATTGACGCATTTGAGCATAAGGCTAAAATTCTCATTGCAACGGAAGCCGGAGCCGAGGGCATCAATTTACAATTCTGCTCCATGGTGGTCAATTACGACCTTCCGTGGAATCCGCAACGCGTCGAACAGCGAATCGGACGCTGCCATCGATATGGGCAGAAGCATGATGTCGTTGTTGTTAATTTCTGCAATAAGCGCAATGCAGCCGACGTTCGTGTTTTTGAACTCTTACGCGACAAATTCAACTTGTTTGAAGGAGTTTTTGGCGCCTCCAACGATATATTGGGGTTTGTGGATGATGCGGGACAGACTTTTGAGCAGCGTATCAACGATATACTAAGACTTTGTCGTACCACAGAGGAGATTGAAGATGCGTTTGACCGATTGCAAAACGAGCTGCAGGACCAAATCACAGCCCAAAAGCAAGCGACATGCAAAGCTGTTATAGAGAATCTCGATGAAGAGGTTCGAGAACATCTGAGGATTGATCCCGAATATGCAAGTTCTTACCTTTCCCAGGAAGAAAGAAGGTTCATCAGACTGACGGAATACATTTTAGGGAATTGTGCCCGATTTTATCCTGAGCAGAAAGCCTTTGATTTGTTGGAGAGTCCCTCGAAGAATATCCCAACCGGACGTTACTCTTATGATCGCACGGATACCAGCATAAGAGACATCCCGTATCGCCTGAACTCTCCCTTGGCTGAATGGGTGTTGAACGAAGCGAAAAAAGCCGAAACTCCCTACTCCGAAGTAGTCTTCAACGTATCAGCATATCATGGAAAAATTTCCGCGCTTGATGAGTATAGAGGAAAATCAGGCTATTTGATTCTTCAGCATTTATGCTTAAAAAGTCTGGATGCCCAAGACTTCCTCTTATTTTCCGCTACGCTCGATGATGGTACGAGCCTTGATGCTGAGGTTGCAGAAAAGTTCTTTGAAGTCTTTGCTTCTGCAAGAGAGGCGTCAGGTATACCGGAGTATATTGAAGTCATCCTCGCGAAAAATGCTGATTTGAGCGCCCAAGCGACTGTCAATAGAGTGGGGGAATCTAACAACGAGCATTTTAAAGAAGCCTCCGAAAAATTAGAGCGATGGAGGGATGATCAGGTGGAGGCAGCAACTCGTAACGTGGATGATTTGAAAACGAGAAAACGTGAGATTGAGAGGGCCATTCGACAGACAAAAACTCTGGAAGAAAATTTGGCCCTACAGAAACAGCTGGATGAGGTCAATCATGCGGTGAGGAAAGCGCGACAAAGCGTGGATGACGTTGAAGATGAGGCGGATAGGAAGAAAAACAGGCTTTTGGATGATTTGCAGCGAAAGCTGATCCCTGAAACAGAACGCACAACTTTATTCAAGGTGCGTTGGAAAATTATTTGACCTCCAATTTTTCTCATATGTCACAACACTTTGAAGAACTAATAGAGAAGCTGGAAGAAATATTCCAGATCGACAAGCAAGAACTGGATTTTGGCATTTACCGGATACTCGCTGCCCGGAGAAAACAGATCGAGGATTTTTTGCACAATAGATTAGCCGAAAAGGTGCAGTCTGCTTTTGCCGGTGCATCTTCTCCTCAGACAGAGGATGATGTCTATTCTCATTTGCTTACGTTTTTTTCTCGATATTATGACAAGGGAGACTTTATATCTCTCCGGAGGTACAAGGGCAACACCTATGCCATCCCATACAACGGTGAGGAGGTAAAATTACACTGGGCAAATGCGGATCAGTATTATATTAAGTCCGGCGAGAGTTTTTCCAATTATGATTTTTCACTACCAAGCGGAGTTAGGGTACGCTTTCGTCTCCTCAAGGCGGAAGTGACTAAGGATAACGCCAAAGACAATGATGCCGTGCGTTGCTATGTTCTATGGGATCCTTCCTCAGCTCATAGAGATGAAGGGGGAGAAGACTCTGAGCTTCCAAGTTCCCCCATAGAAGAAAAAGAGGGGGAACTTTATATCTATTTCCAATATCTCCGCTTCCCCAAGGGAACTAAGCAAAAGGAGAAATCTGATGAAGCGACTTCTCGCTTTTTGTCCTTGCTCGGTTCCGACACGAATCTTTATCGGGAATTTTATGAGTTAGGCAATCCGGCGCCGACTGAAAAGGACAAGTCTCGCACCGTTTTTCGGAAGTATCTGGATGACTTCACGGCGAAGAATACCAGCGATTATTTTATCCACAAAGATCTTAAGTCTTTCTTAAACAGAGAACTCGATTTCTATATCAAGAATGAAATGCTTCGCTTGGATGACATTCAATCTGCCGATGCCTTCTCTCAAATTGAAATTGGTTTACGCAAGATTCAGGTGTTTCGTTCTATCTCCTCGGACCTGATCGACTTCATGGCGCAGCTTGAGAACTTCCAAAGGAAATTGTGGCTCAAGAAAAAGTTTGTTGTGCAATGTGATTATTGCATAACCATGGATTTGGTGCCTCGGGAACTACGCGATGAGGTTCTTTCTAATCCTCGCCAGCTTGAAGAATGGGAGAAGCTCAATATTTCCGAACCTTCTCTTCTCCCAGACGCTCGCATGGTGGATACCAAGTTTTTTGACGAGTCTTTCAAGTCTCGCTTACTTCGAGCTATGGAGGATATCGATGATAGATGTGATGGGGTGTTGGTTCATTCCGAAAATTACGGTGCATTAAAGCTATTAGCTTCCAAATATCATAATTCCATTAAAGCTGTGTTTACTGACCCTCCATATAATACGGGAGATGATGGATTCCCCTACAAGGATCAGTACCAGACGTCGTCGTGGCTTACGATGATGAAAGATAGACTAGAAATCGCAGCATACTTGTTAAAAGATAGTGGCATTTTTGGTTGCCATATAGATGAACACGAACATCAATCCCTTGATCATCTGCTAAGTGAAATTTTTATGGAGGGGAATTTAGGTCCCTTGGTGTGGGATAAGCGGAATCCCAAAGGCGAGGTTTTTGGACTTGCTGCTCAACATGAATATGTACATTTTGCGACGAAGGATTTAAAGACTATGAAGAGTACAGACTCCTCGTTTGTAAGAGATAAACAGAATGCTGGAACCATGCTTACAAAGGCAGAACAGCTTATAAAAAAAAGCAAGGGTTCGATGGAGCAAGCCGAAAAAGAATTCGCAAGTTGGCTGAAGAGTGACGCTGCTGGTGCTTTCTCTGAAGGAGAGAAAGCGTACAAGTATATAGACCAGCAAGGCAATATTTACCGACTTGTATCGATGGCTGCACCCGATAAACCGGAGTCGCGCTGTCACACACCTTTAAATCACCCAGTTTCCGGTCTGCCTTGTCCAGTGCCGGCGAAAGGATGGCGTTATACATGGCCTCGTATGATGGAGCTTATGGATGATAAAAAAATTGTTTTTGGTTTAGATGAAACAACACAACCGCAGCGCAAATATCTTTTAAAAGAAAATCTGACGGAAGCAATGCCCTCGGTTTATTATATGGGAGGAAGTGATGACGCTTTGATGAAGGGAATGGGCTTGTCGTTTAAAAATCCTAAAACAGTCAAGGGAAGCGAGTATTTCCTTAAAGCTATGGCAAGGCCCGCTGATTCTATTATTGCAGATTTCTTTGCTGGTTCAGGAACAACAGGACACGCCGTCATATCTCTTAATAGGAAAGATGGGGGGCGACGAAGATATATCTTAATTGAAATGGGAGAGCATTTCCACACAGTCTTGCTTCCTCGTCTTAAAAAAATTGTATATTCACCAGACTGGAAAGACGCCAAACCCGTAACTGCGGACAAAGGTATCTCCCATTGCATCAAGTACATGAAACTGGAAAGCTACGAAGATACGCTCAATAACTTGGAGCTAGAGGAAAACGGCGGCAAACTCTCAGGAGAGTTGCGTCTGCAGGATGAGTACCTCCTCAGGTATATGCTGGACATTGAAAGCAGAGGCTCCCTCATTGACACGGATACATTTCAGCATCCATTTGATTACAGTCTGAAGATAGCGGTTGATTCAAGCGGCGCAAGCGAGCCACATAAAATAGATTTGGTGGAGACGTTTAATTACCTCATAGGAATTCATGTTGTATCGCAGGACAGGCGTATTGAGAAGGGGTACGTCATGGTGGAAGGACGGGAGCGGGGTGGCGCCAAAGTGCTCATTGTATGGCGTGATTGTGACAAGATCAATAATGATGCATTGAATGAGTTGCTGGAGAAAAAAAGGATACGCCCAGGGGACAGCGAATTTGATCTCATATACGTCAATGGAGATCACAATATCGCGAGTCGCAGACTGGGAAGGGATGAAATGAAAGAACTGAAGGTAAGGTCTCTGGAAGAAGAATTTTTGACCCGTATGTTTGAAGAAACGTGATGAAGAAAGTACAGAGAGGCAAGAAAGGCAGGAAGATCGGCATGCAGGAATTTCACGACATGTTGATTCTTGCAAGGTGGGCGCGCAGTTTCTTTCAGGGGAGTAATTTTGGGTCGTTGCAACGGGCGCTTAACAGGGAGGAATTGGAGGGGATCAACTCGGAGACGGGACAGACCCGTTTCTTTCATGAATTGATGGATGCAACCCTCTTTAATTTGAACAAAGTCGATCGGGAGACGTTTAGTCGCTACGATGGGAATATTGTACGTCACTGGCAGAAAATAACAGAGCGACGCAGCAACGAGGAGGGACGGAGAATGGAGATGAAATATTTCCAGTATCTTACTTTTCTGGTAACGGAATTGTATCTGGATAGGTATTTCAACCAGCGGGAGTCATTACTTGAGGAACTCAATCAAGAAGCTCAAAAGTATAATGAAGAGCATCCGGAAAATATGCTCACATTCACCCGAACAGAAGGCGGCCAGGCAAGCGTTTTTAGCATGGACTCGCTGCGGAAGATAGCTTATTGGGAGGCGACGGGGGCAGGGAAGACGCTCATGCTGCAAGTTAATTTGCTTCAGTATCTTGAATACGCGGAAAAGGCGCATGCTTTGCCCGATCGAATCATTTTGTTGACCCCGAACGAAGGGCTTGCGAAACAACATATTAGGGAGATGCAGCGGTCCGGACTCAGGGCAGAATGGATGAGCGAGAGTGAATTGTTTAAAGCGCAAGGCACAGAAGCTGTGTATGTAGTGGATTCCGGTAAGCTCATATCAGATAATTCGACAAAAAAGAAAGGAGAGAAGAGCTTTTATGCACAAAGTTTTGAAGGCAAAAATTTGGTTCTTGTAGATGAGGGACACCATGGAAGTTCTAATGAAGATGGGGAACATCGCCGTACTCGAGAATTGTTGTGTAAAGACGGTTTTTCGTTCGAGTACTCCGCGACATTCGGGCAAGCTGTAGCAGGGGAGCAAGCCAGCCAAATGAAAGAGGAATATGCGAAAAGTATTTTATTTGATTATTCATACCGCTATTTCTACGAAGATGGCTATGGCAAGGAATCCTTTATCCTCAATTTGCCGGATGATGGGGATGAAGATCAGTTGTTTTGCTATTTATGTGCCAATCTCTTAGCATATTATCAGCAACATTACTTGTACGCAAAATCGCCCCAGGCAATGGCTCGCTTCCTCATTGCCAAGCCTCTGTGTATCTTTGTTGGAAATAAGGTTAATGCAGAAGCCGCCGACGTCCCTCGAGTCATATCCTTTTACGCAGATGTGATGCACCGGAAAAAGAAGGTGATTGATATTATTGGAGACCTCGTCGCGGATAATGGCATTCTGAGGACAAAGAAAAGCAATCCGCTTGAGAGAAGGTATGTCCCCCTGAGGGGGGCAGGATCCAGAGATGATCTATCGGGATATGTTGCGCAAAGTATTTAACGCAGAATACCCTGCGTCTCTGAAACTTTGCCTGGAAAAGGCGAGTGGAGAAATTACCATGTCAGTGGGAGAAGCTCCTCCGTTTGGACTCGTCATGGTTGGCGATCCGGAACAATTGCTAAAACGTTTGGAGGCATCATCCGGGGAACAGGAAAAGAGGTATCATATTCAAAAGAGAGATTTTGGAAAAGAATACTTTGCAGACATCGACAATGACGACAGTACGATTTCCTTGCTTGTGGGGTCGAGGAAATTTTCGGAAGGGTGGTCGAGTTGGCGCGTATCGGCGATGGGATTGCTGAATATGGGCGTCAAGGAGGGAACCCAAATTATTCAGTTGTTCGGACGGGGAGTGCGTCTGCGCGGTCGTGGCTTTTCCTTAAAGCGATCAAAAGCTTCTGAACGGGATGAGTATGCTAGAAATGCATTTTTGGAGTCGCTTGAAACCCTGCAAATTTTTGGAGTAAGAGCCGATTACATGGCACAGTTCAGAAAGTACCTTGAAAATGAGGGGGTGCACACTATGGATCAAGTGCTTACTTTGGAATTCCCCATACGGAAAAATGAGTTTCCGAAGGGGCTCATGGTGCCACAAGTTAAGAACGGCTACAGATTGAATCAGGAGAAGGGATTTAAGAGTCAACATGTCAATCTTTTCGTGCTTCAGGATAAAATTAAACGGGTAGAAGTTTCGTACGATGATTTTGCGTACGTACAAAAGCTGAAATCCAGCGGGGGACCCGAAGAAACAAAAACGGTAAGTAGAGATGTAAAGATTGATGACAGGGCACTTGACTTTTTTGATTGGGATGGCATTTACAGGGAGCTTGTGCAGGAAAAAGCTAAACGTGGGTATTGGAATTTGTCTATTAGTAAGGAAAGGTTGAAGGAATTTGCATACAGGGGGAAAAGTTGGTATAAGCTGATGACCCGAGAGGAAGATGTAACTTTTGATTCTTTTGCTAAGCTTGCTAAAATTGAATATCTATTCCGCAAGTTGATTCTGGCGTACATGGAACAATTCTACAAACGATTGCAATTCCTGTATGAGGATGAACACAGGGAGATGATACCTCTTAATGAGAATTGGATTCCTGATAAATATGTGTTCGAGATTGAAAATACTGACACCGGGCGGCAATGGGAGGAGAATTTGAAAAAGCTTCGACAAGACGTAATCAACGGAAATATACCTTGTGCGGGACCCAATCAGTGGGAAAATGGAGGCTTTGTTGTGATCATCATCAAGCAGCATCTGTACAGTCCATTGTTTTACAGTACGGACGGAAGCAAACTCCCTTTTACGTACAAACCACTCTCCCTTGAAGCAGAAAGTGAAAAGCGATTTGTAACGGATTTGAAGAACTTCTATGATTCTCCCGATGGAGAAAGTTATTTTAAGGATATTGACTTTTACCTGATGCGGAATGCTGCCAACAGGCTCAAGGGGATAGGGTTCGCGCAAGCGGGAAACTTCTATCCTGACTTTTTAATGTGGATCATTGATAAAAAAACGCAACAGCAATACCTGACCTTTATTGATCCAAAAGGGCTTCGAAATATTCCCTTTGATAACCCTAAACTGAATTTTGCAAAGGAAATCAAGAATCTTCAAGAATCGATAAGTCAGGATAGAACAGATAGGATTATTCTTAACTCTGTCATTCTATCTTCGACCAGACAGGACGATGAACTCCTAAGCCAACGCACCACCGAGGAATATACTGCAAAAAATATCCTTTTCCTTGATGAGGGTGGAAGCCACTACATTCCTAAACTGCTGGAAATAGCGAAGAGACCGTGATTGAACGGTTTTCCTCCTCTGTTTGGGGCAATTCATAAACACAATGCGTAGATCTCTGCAATTTAAGAATATTCCGCCCTACTCAGCCTTGATTGTTGCACTTGACAGCGGGGTGAAGTTCTCCTACAATGCCCTTGCATTCTTCCTATTGAGGTCTTGCTGCTACAACAGCAGGGCGTAGTGCAGGGCGAGATGCCCTGACGTAGGTTGGTTAGCTAACCCATGGGCTGTGGTATGCGTAGAGTGTGCTGCTAAGGGCGTTACGTCTGCAAGTCTTTGTAGAGACCTTACCATGGGAATGTTGAAAGGAGTCCTCCGGGACTCCTTTTTTACTGCCTTCTTTGCTCGTAGGCTTTCTTGTATGCCGTCGGAGTAATTGAAAAGGCAGTTGTGACAACTTTATCTACAACCGATACCCCGACCTGTCGATAATGCACAACACCTGCTGTGTTGATAAACTTATGATAAAAGTTGAAAATTCCATCCATATACTGTTTTGCAAAGTCATAATTATCAAGCACACTCCTGATGAAACCTATTCCATTTCCTACTCTGTGATACTTCTTAAGCTTAATCAATATGCCCCTAGAGACGAATATGGGTCCACCCCCGACCACGTACTTATCTAGTTTAGGGAAAGTCCCCACTTCAATCATTTCATCCCTTTTCTTCTTCTCCGCCAGAATGCCGTATTCGCGCTGCTTCCTCTCTACATACTCTTCATACGCCTCCTGCGCTTCTGACTCCAATAACCATTCAATAAAATTGTCATAGGCTTCCTGCTGTCCTACTGCACTTCGTCTCATTCCCCATATTTAGCGACCTCACGTCACCTCCAACACCACTTCAATTTACACCGATTTCCCAAAAATCAACACTGTGGTAGGACAGAGCCAAAATAAATCAACAACAACAGTCCGACCATATGAGCTGGCAAGTGCGAATACGGAAGCATGGGTGTCTTGTCTCAGGATTTGCGAGGTAGAAGCGATAAGAATCAAAAAAACGAAGAAATTTTCATTTTTTTATGGAACGAATTTACTTGATATCGAACCGGAAGTAGGATGGACTCGGCAACGCAAACGGAGGAAATATCATGAAAGGAAACAACAAGGAAACGGAGAAAACAAAGAAGGCTGGAAAAACAGGGCTGGCAAAGAAGACAGGACTCGCGAGACTCCTGGAAATGTCCGTCATGCTTTCCTGGGAATCTGTGCGGGAGAAGTACCAAGACAAGCTGAGAGGCGGACCCGGTCTGACTCAGGAAACAGCTTGGGAGATCTTGGAAGTACGCAGTCCGGAGGCTGTCGAGTTGGAGTACGACGTGATGCGAGAGCTGTTACTGCCTAAAGCGCGTAAGCAAAGACTGGTCGCAGGAGAGGACGGACGCTCTTACGACGTGCATGAGTTTTTCGGAGAAGGAAAAGGGAAATCTGACGAGCTGCAGCTGTGGTTTGACATAACCGCTTATTGGGAAAACTTGGAAAAAAAGAAGACGCAAACCAAAAGAGAGAGAAAGAGAGAGAAAGGAAAAAGTACGCCGCATAAAAGGCTTAACGGACGAGGGTAATCGTGGTATCCTGGAGATGTGAAAAATGTCGCCACGTTTCTAAAGAGCCTTATCCGGAGGATGACAGGACGCTCGAAACATACTGAATAAGAGATGCCTAAGAAAGTTCACCCTAAGGAGGTGGGCCCGAAAAAGGGCTCGCGCCCGGGGCGGGAGAAGCCCTCGCAAGAGACTGCGACCAAGCCCCGGCGGGTCGGAAAAGCGACAGTCAAAACAAAGACATCGCGCAAGGCGAAAGAATGTCCGACGGATGAGACCTTTCGTGCGGTCATGCGTTTGATCAGACAGGGACGCAACCTGTTCATCACCGGAGGCGCGGGCGTTGGGAAATCCTACTTGCTGCACCAGATTAAGAAGGAGTTGGGCGAGACCTTGCACGTGACGAGTACAACGGGGATATCGGCGCTCAACGTAGGCGGGCAGACGCTGCATTCCTGGTCCTACATCGGCATTGCCGACAGGAGTGTTGAAAGTGTGGTCGCCGGCATCATGGCGAGCCCGATCAAGAAGGGAATCCTTACCAAATGTGAGATCGTGGCCATTGATGAGATATCGATGCTCGACGACTTTACGTTTGATTACATCAACACGGTACTCAAGAAAGTACGAAACAATAAGAGACCCTTTGGCGGCATTCAGGTGTTGATTTTTGGAGATTTCTTTCAGTTGCCGCCGGTCAAGATGAAGCTAAATGGACGCAATTACTGTTTCCGGAGTACTGCATGGCAGGAGTTGGACCTCTACCCGATTATTTTGACAGAGGTGAAGCGGCAGACGGACGCAGCAATGGCTGAGGCCCTGAATCATTTCCGTATCGGGGACATCAGGGAAGAGGACGTGCGGCTCCTTCAGAGTCGGGAGGTGCCCCCCTCGGAGAAATTACCGGAAGATATCTTGCAGATATTTGGAGCCAATCGTGACGCGGACTCACTGAACCGGAGGAAATTGTACGCCCTGGGGACGGAATCCGTCTTTTTTTATGCAGAGGACGAATTTTATCGGTATCAGCGGGATGGTCGTCGAGAGACGATTCGTATAACACGGGATGGGACGGATGATTTGAGCACGGAGGAGCGAAAAATATGGGAAGATTTCGACAGAGATTGCAAGGCCCCCGGCGTGCTTGAGCTTCGGTTAGGCTGTCGTGTCATGCTGTTGATTAACATTGATGTAAGGGGAGGACTCGTGAACGGCACGTGCGGCACGGTGACGAGGCTGAGTGCGAGTCACATCGAGGTGCTGTTTGACGGACAAGCCACTCCCTGGGCTCTCCAGAGAGAAAAGTTCGACTGTGTGCGCGGCGAGAGGGTGATCACGGAGCGCAAGCAATATCCACTCCGTCTTGCCTACGGCGTCACGATCCATAAATCGCAGGGGATGACCTTTGATCGGTTGGTTGTCCACATGAATAAGATATTCGACTTCGGACAGGCTTACGTGGCGCTCAGTCGCACGCGCACTCTCGGGGGGCTCTTCATCCGTTCGTTTTCACGCCGGTTGATCGCCGCAGATCCTTGTGTCATCCGGTTTTATGAGGAACTCAGGAATGAACAGCTCACAAGGGATTTTGAATTGGCGCATCCCGAACAGGCGCCAAAGGCTCATGTGTATGGGGACAAGGAACATAATATGTCCCTCCAGATCCATAGAAATGAAGGAAGTAAGGAGGAGTATTTCAAGCTTTATAATCACTGGGATATTCAACAAGCAAACAAAGTAGCCAGGATTCATTTCAAAAGCCCAACGTATGAAAAGCATATCAATTGGGAGGATAAAAAGGAATGGACCCTGAATGTTCGGGAACGAGTTCGTCTGATGAGGATGCTCCGGAGTAAGTCGGGCGGTGAATACACCGTCTGGCAAATGCTGATCCTTGCCTTTAACCGAGAGGGTCAATTGAATGATGCTGAAACTTTGCAGAATTTATCTCATAACCCGCTTTATCCCAACCATTTACCTATCGATTTGCCGATGCCTGATTATTCCCAACTCGGCTGATTAGGACGCGCGGACGCCAAGACCTTCCTCGTTTGTTATCAGCAATTTGGAGAAGAGTGGAGCCTTAAAACGCGGAGCTTCCTAATCCGTTGGGCGGGGAAGGCTGGGAGTCAATAAACTTAAGATATTTATAATCAATTATTAAAGATGGAATTATTTCAAATGCGACGCAACGAACGCTTTATGATAGCAAATTGAATAAAATATGTCAAGACAAATTTTATACAGCCTTGCTTTTGAATAATTTGCGAAAAACCCAAAAATCGAAATTCTCGAATTTTTTTCTTTACTTTCGAGGAGAATTGTGGTATACAAAAACTGTCGGCAGGCAAAAAGACCTGGTTAATATTACGTAAATATGAATTTCCGAAGATCTATTTAATAAATCTGTTGACAAAGAAAATAATTCGGGAAAATTCATATATAAAATAAAGATAGTAAAGAATTAAAGACGGGTAACTCACAAAATTATTTTCATAGATAAACAATAAATCAAACAATATAATAATCATGAAAATCATTCATACAGCAGATTGGCATTTAGGGAATCGTCTCATGGATCGTAGTCGGGCGAAAGAACAGGGAGAATTTTTGCGATGGCTGTTGGAGCTGACCGATCAGGAGAAACCGGATGCATTGATCATCAGTGGCGATGTGTTTGATACGGGGACACCCGGGGAAGGAACAAGGGAGATGTATTACAAATTTTTAAGTCAGGCGGATGAGAGAGGGTGTCATCAGGTAGTGGTGACGGCCGGGAATCACGACAGCGTTGCGCAGATGGAAAGCGCGAGACCATTTCTAGGACGTTTTCACTGTCAGATGGTTACAAAAATAACGGCAGAGGAGGAAGAGAAAGCACTCATTGAGGTTCAGGGGGATGGGGGCGAGGTGAAGGGGTTAATATGTGCCATACCGTATTTACGTCCCGCCGAGGCATCTGTGTCGACAGAAGAGCGGGATGAGGAGGGGAATAGTTTATCTTATAGGTTGGGTATCAATCGCATGGTGGTTAGAGTAGGCCAGTTGGCCGCGTGTTGGAAGGAGGCGCATCCCGGAAAGCCGGTAGTTGCCATGGGGCATTTGCCGGTTCTTGGGGTAGAGCGTACGAATTCCACACGCGACCAACTTGGCACTATTGAGGTTGTCAGTGAATCTATTTTCCCACATACATTTGATTATGTGGCGTTAGGACATATTCACAAGGCATCAGATCCAGGAAAGGGGAGGATTCTGTATAGCGGGAGTCCGCTGGCCATGGGAGTGGATGAGGCGCAATACAAGCACTATGTCTTTGTTGTAGATGTGGGGGAGAAGCTCGACGTCCGGGCGGTGGAGGTGCCGAAGTTTACGGATTTTGTGCAGAAGAAGTGCATGAATCGTGCGGAGTTGGATGAGATGTTGGACGAAATACTCCGCAGGACCGGGGAGCAAACGGCGCCCATCTGGTTGTCGGTGCAGTATTACGGCGGAGATCTGACTCCCAACGAATTGAATGCCATTGTACGCCAGAGATTGCCCGAGGAGAGCGTGCCGTGCATCCTCACAAAGAGAGCCCTTGAGGAAGCCATACCGGCAACACAAGCTGGGGGGACAGGCGACTCGCTGTCAAACTATACGCCTGAGACACTCTTTGAGCGCCGCATGGGGGAGTACATCGCCGAGCATCCGGGGATGGAGGGACGCCGGGAAAAACTGAAGAGCATGTTCATGGAGGCATTGAGCGAAGCAATATCTTAACAAACAAACCATCAAGAGATAATGAAAATACTGAAAATTGAATGGAGCAACATCAACTCGCTCGTCGGCGAGTTCAGCATCGATTTCACTCATCCCTCCATCGCTAATGGGGAGTTGTTTAGCATCAGCGGCCCGACCGGATCCGGAAAGTCAAGCATCCTGGACGCCATTTTCTTTGCGTTGTACGCGACGACGCCGCGACAAAAGAGCAGCAACGGCATCTCAACCATGTACAATGAAATCATGAGCGTGGGGTGTCGGGAATGCTGGGCGAGGTTGACCTTTGAGTCGAAAGGGAAGCGCTACGAGGTGAGCACGCGACAGCATCGCACGAAACCGCACCGCGCCAAAAAAGAGCAGACAGACTCGTCGATGAATGATAAGAAACGCCCGATTTTCAACCAGCCGGAGCGCGAGTTATGCCTCCTGGAATACGTCAACAACCGGTGGCGGTCGAAAATGATAGCGAACAGAACCAGAGGGGCCAAAGGGGACACAGGAGTGACTCAACTGGTGGAGAAGATTACAGGGCTTAACTTCGAAAATGCACGCGGCAGCTTTATTCTTTCACAAGGAGAATTTGCCCGCTTCCTGCAAGCGGGTGGCAAAGCGCGAGCGGAGATCCTCTCCACGATAACCGGGACACAAATTTACGAGAAGATCGGGGAAGTGGTGGCAGGGAAGTGCAACAAGCTGGAGACGCAGAGAGCCAGCCTGCAGCAAAGAGACATCCTGCCCGCAGAGGACAGAAAGGCGATGGAACAAGAACTGGCTGAACGCGAGGAGCAACAAAAGGTAAAAAATCAGGAGGCAACCCATTACAAGGAAGGCATGAAGTGGTTGGAGTCGGTGGCTGCCGCGCAAGAAAAACTCCGGCAGGCAGAAGAGCGAGACGCTACGGCAAGGGACAAATGTCGGACGTTTGTCGAGGAAGGGTGGGAAGTCAAGCTGCAACGAGGGCAGGCCGCCAAGGAGATTCAACCTGTGTACCAGCGCCTGCTGGATCATCGGAAAGAATGCGACAAGTTGCGTAAGGATTTGACAGAGTCTCAGGAAAAATTGAAGCAGGAACGGCACAACGTGGAACAGGCGCTGGAAAAGCGGGAAACTGTCAAGAAACGCTATGACAGCGAAATGCCGGTTTACAAAAAACAGCGCGACACGATTCTTCAGCGCCTCCTGCCCCTTGAGGAGAAGTTGAAACAGGCGCAGGAGACCCTTGAGGAAAAGCAGAAGGAGACAACGGCGGCGCTGGAGACTGCTCGCGCCGGAGGCGTGGACGTCAAGACGTCCGACGAGGAGATTGAGCGGCTACGCAAGGAATATGAAAAGACGGCAGCCCGACGGAAAGAGCTCATCGCTTATGAGGGAGGGCCAAGTGCCTTGCCGCTCGTGAAAAATCATCTGGCGGAACTCGTCAAGGCCGCCAAGCGGGTGCAGGGTGAACCCATCGAGGATATTCCGACAACGGAGGAGGTGCGCAAGCAAAAAGAGCATTGGGAGCAGAGAGGAAAGCAACTGGAGGCATCCGGTACCATGGAGGAGTTAGAGAAGAGTCTCTCGCTCCTGCGCGAGGTACAGCAGGCGTCCGGTCGGTATCAAAATGCGCAGAAGACGCATCAAGAGGCGGAGAGTCAGCTCAAGGCCTCACGCGGGAAATTGCAGGCGCTTCCGGATCTCAGCGAGGTCGAGAAGGAAGTGAGAGCCGCCGAAAATGACTTCGCTCGCATGAAGGAGCTGCATGGTCTCAAACTGCAGCTGGCGGATTTGTATGATCGCTTCCGGAACCATGAGTTTGAATGTTGTCCGTGCTGCGGAGCGAAAGAGCCGGGGAAGCGTCCGGCTTCCGTGGAGGACGATATGCTGAAGACCGTGCAAAAACGATACAAGGACCTCGACAAGAAAAGAGCCGAGCTCAAGAAGCAACGGGATGAGGCAAGCGCGGCGGAAGCTCGAGCCCAGGGAGCGGAACAAGCCGCAGCCGAGCAGGCAAAGGAAGCGCGACAAGAGCTGGAGAAAGCCCTGACCGCTGCTCAGATGAAAGAGGTCCCGAACCATCCGGAAAACAGGGAGAGAGAAATTTCAGAGACGATAGCAGCGTGGAAAAAGCATGCGACAGACGGCGAAGCGCTGGTCAAGCTGGCTGAGTGTGCGGAGAAATTCGAGGAATTGATCAACACGCTGTCCCCTTTCTGCAAGGTTGAGACGCGGCGCTTCGATGACGCACAGAAGGCGGTGGCGAAGCTGGAGAAGGCAGCTACGGAGTTCACCCGCTTGCAACAGGCGATGCAAGAGCAGGAAAAGGCCCTGGCAGTCGCCGAAAAACTCAACTTGCAGAAAAAGACAGAGCTCAAACACCGGGAGGAGCTGGTCAAACTCGCCGAGGAAGGTCTGAGGAAGGCGAAGGAGACATCCGCCCATCTTGCTCAGGCACGAAAAGATTTGTGGGACCCGGAAGAAACCGGTCAGGCGGCACAAGCTCGTATCGAGCGTTTGATCAGCACCTTGGAACAGCAGGTCACCACGTCCACCAAGAAACTGAACGACGCCGAAGGGGAAGAAGCCCGGTGTGAGGAACGTTGCAAATTGCTGGCCGAAAATGCAGATGCTTCAGAAAAAGCTGTATCCGCCGGCGAACAAGAACTGACCACCGCCATCCGGGAAAATCACCTGCGTGACTTGGGAGAATTCCTGTCGGCCAGGGAATGGATGTCCATGTGTGATGAACTCGTTGCGAGAAAAGCCGCCCTCGATAAAAACCGCGTTGACGCCGCGGCGCAGCTCGGTGTTTATCAAAAGGAGGTTGAAGGACTGCGGCAACAAGCCCTCACAACAAAGTCAGCCGAACAGCTGCGCTCAGAACTCGAGGCGGCCGAGAAGGCCATCTCTTTCCAAGAGGAAAAAATACGCGAAATCATCGCTAAGTTAAAGAACGATGAGGAGGCTCGCGCCTACAACACGTCACTGGCTGCTCAGGCGGCCGATCTGGATGCCCAGGTGGAAGCTTGGAAACAGCTGGCTGACGTGATCGGCACAACTCGTTCCAGAGAGGGTTTCAAGCTGTATGCCCAGCAAATATCGTTCGATGTCCTTATCGCGGCGGCCAATCAGCACCTGCGTAATTTGTCCGGACGTTACACGCTGCGGCAGAAGAGAGATGGAAAGTTCGGTCTGGAGGTGATTGATCACATGGTGGACGACGTAGCCGGACGAGATTCATCCAACCTGTCGGGCGGGGAGAGCTTTGTCGTGAGTCTTGCACTTGCGCTGGGGTTGTCGCATCTGACCGGTGGAGACACGAGTTTTGACACCCTGTTCCTCGATGAAGGGTTCGGGACGTTGGACAGCGAAACGTTGGAGCAGGTCCTCACTTGTCTCGACGCGTTACGGGCAGAAGGCAAAACGATAGGCATTATATCACACGTCCGGGAGCTGCATGATCGCATGCCCGCCTCGGGACGTCTCGAGGTGGAGCCCATCCCCGGAACGGGACGGTCCGTGATCAAACCTCATCCCGCAGTGACCTACCACGCCGCTTGATGCCTTTCCCACGATATTCTACCCAATAATGATTCACTAAAAATCGACACGATGAAGAAACAGAAGCAAACAAGAAAAGAGGAGAAATACAAAAACGATTTAGATGTTGTTAACGAGGCTCTTGAATTAGTCGGACACGAGAAAATTCAAGGTCTGGATACAGTCGCCGGAAGTTATCGGAACGTAATTTTGAGAGAATTTCATGCGACGAGAATGCGCCTTCTATCAAAGAAAAATTGGGAGTTTGCCATTCGTGAAGAAGATTTGATTAAGAAGCCTAAGAAGAATGTGTTTCAACCTACTTATCCCCCGATTAAGTTACTTGACAAATCTAAAAATGTTCAAATTATTAAGCACGGATATGATCCCAAAACAAACAAAAATCTTTTTGTTGTTGCAGATGAGAAATGCCCTAACAAAATCCGTGTGAGGTACATCGAGGATGTAGAAGGTGTTGAGAATATGTCTCCTGAGTTCCTGAAGAAATTCGTGGCTGAACTTGCCAATAGATTTCGCTCCATTCTGAAAACAGAAAGAAAAAAGAGCGACTCAAAATAATCCAATGGTTCTGCTTTGCTACCGTATTGAAAAAAGCAAATATCATTCATGGATTAAGGTGTAGAGACGTTCGTTCGTCGTCTCAGCAGTTTTAACGCCTGAAAACTTATCGCATGATAGATCCATCAAAAAATCCACACTGTGGTGGGGCAGAACCGGATTTTCAAGTGCTTCTTCCGTTTTTTTACGAGTATTTTAAAACTTGGGTATCGGTGAGGACATCCCCGGACCTTCCGGAGGTATATTTCACTTGCTATTTAGCGAGAATACGCTATACTCGCGGGCGAGCCAAAGATGAATGCGCAACCGAAAGTAGCCATAGTGGGAGCCACGGGAGCCGTGGGGGTGGAGATTCAGAAATGCCTTGAGGAACGGCAATTCCCGCTGTCAGGGTTGAAGCTGTTGGCGTCAGCGCGCTCTGCGGGGAAGAAGGTGGAGTACGCCGGGCGGGTACTCGAGGTGGAGGAGTTGAGACCGGAAAGTTTTCGGGGTGTCGACATCGCATTATTTTCAGCGGGGGGTAACGTATCACGGGAGTACGCGCCTGTGGCAGCCGGTGAAGGGTGTGTGGTGGTGGATAATTCCTCCGCATTCCGGCAGGAGGAAGATGTGCCGCTTGTGGTGCCGGAAATTAACGGCGAGGCAGCGTTACACCATCCCCGCAACATTATTGCCAACCCGAATTGCACCACCATTATTACGCTTATGGCGCTCTACCCATTGCATATCAAGTTCGGGTTGCGCATGATCATAGCAAGCAGCTATCAGGCGGTTTCCGGGAGCGGGCAGCATGGCATCGCCGAACTCGAGCAACAGGTGCGTGCCATTGTCAATGGGGATCCAGTGGTCTGCAGCACATATCCTCGTCAGATAGCTTTCAATGTCTTGCCGCAGATCGATTGCTTTACTGATACCGGGTACACAAAAGAGGAGTTGAAAATGCTCAATGAAGGGCGAAAAATTATGAATCTTCCGGAGTTGAGCGTAAGCTGCACCTGTGTACGCGTGCCCGTGTACCGCAGTCACTCTATCTCATGCGTGGCGCAGTTTGAGAGACCGGTGGATGTGGAAGTTGCCCGGGCCTGTTATGCGGGCATGCCAGGGATAGCCCTCATGGATCAGCCAGCGCGTGGCGAGTGGCCCACTCCACTTGACGCAACAAATGGGGATACTTGTTATGTTGGGCGTATTCGTAAAGATTTAGCGATACCGAATGCCTTGAGTCTGTGGGTAGTTGGCGATCAGGTACGCAAGGGCGCCGCCCTTAATGCGGTGCAGATCGCAGAGCTGCTCATTCGTTGAGCTTTATTCATACCGTGTTCACGATGGATATTCACACGCTCATCCAAACGACTGCGAAAAAGGTGGAGCAGAGGCTTGACGAACTTCTCCCGCGAGAGGACGTCGAACCCTCTGCTACTCTGCATAGCGCGATGCGGTACAGCATCTTTGCCGGCGGGAAGAGGATACGCCCGTTGCTCTGCCTTGAGTCGGCCAAAGCTTGTGGGGGGAGTGAGCAAATTGCCCTTGACGCCGCGTGCGCCTTAGAAACACTGCACACCTACACGTTGATCCACGATGATTTGCCGTGTATGGATAATGACGATTTGCGGCGGGGCAAACCGACAAATCACAAAGTGTTTGGTGAAGGGATGGCTGTGTTGGCAGGAGATGCATTGCTGACCGAAGCATTCGCCATGTTGGCAAGAGTACCGGGGAATGAGCGATATGGTGTCCACGATTATGTGGGCGAACTGGCACGGCTCACCGGCAGCCTTTTTTTGGTGGGAGGTCAGGCGCTGGATCTGGAAGGTGAGGGGCGACCGTTATCACTCCAGGAAATTCGGTCTATTCACATGGGTAAAACTGCTGCACTTATTGAAGCTTCCGTGCGCTTGGGAGCGATGAGTGCCGCTTGCTCTGCGCAGCAATTGAAGCTTTTATCGACCTATGCTCGCAATCTTGGACTGGCTTTTCAGTTGATTGACGACATTTTGGACGTAACCTCCACTCCCGAAGTCCTCGGTAAGAGCGTTGGCAAAGATGTTAAAGCCCAGAAAGCCACTTACTGTGCCATGGTTGGATTGGAGGAGGCAAGGGACGAAGCGCGAAACCGCACGGCTGCGGCTCGTGAGGCGCTTTGCGAGTTCCCGGTTCCGGCTCGTGACGTCTTGCAAAGCATAGCGGATTACTTGTTGCAGCGGGAGTTTTAGAGCAACAAGCTGCACCACGTGTAGCCTGTGATTTTTCGCCTGATTACTCCGCCACGGAAAACGCAAAACAGTCGAAATTTGTATTGACTTGTCGCGGCAGGAAGTTTAAACTCGTCGCGCTCTGCTGGGCCGAGTGGTTCGGTGGACAACTTTTTAACAAATTAACAGATCTTACCAATATGGCCAAATATGCTATTAACGGGTTCGGGCGCATCGGGCGCAACGTGCTTCGCGCCATGTCGCAGACCGAGCTTGAAAAGGTGGTCGCAATTCACGACCTTACCCCCATTGAGACGACTGCTCACCTGCTCAAGTATGATTCCACGCAAGGCAAATTTAAGGGAACTGTAGAAATCAAGGGCGAGGACACCTTGGTGGTGAATGGGCATGACATTAAGATTCTCGGCGGTATGCTGGGGCCGGATCAGCTCCCCTGGAAAGAATTGGGCGTGGACGTCGTTTTGGAGTCAACCGGACTTTTTACTGACCGCGCCAAGGCAGAGGGCCACCTTAAGGCTGGTGCTAAGAAGGTGCTTATTTCTGCTCCCGCTAAGAACCCTGATCTTACTTTCTGCATCGGTATCAACGATCAGGAGTACGACCCGGCAAAGCATCACATCGTGTCGAATGCTTCCTGCACCACGAATTGCCTTTCCCCGATGGTTAAGGTCCTCAATGACACCTTTGGTATTGAAAAGGGCATGATGAGCACCATCCATTCGTATACTAATGACCAGCGCATTCTGGATCTTCCGCATAAGGATCCGCGTCGCATGCGCTCGGCTGCTATCAACATCATCCCCACCACCACGGGGGCTGCCAAGGCTATCGGCGAGGTGATACCTGTGCTGAAAGGCATGCTTAACGGCGCTTCCTTCCGTGTTCCGACTCCGACGGGGTCACTTACTGATTTCGTGGCTATCTTGAAGAAAGACGTGACTGTGGAGGAAGTGAATGCAGCCATGAAAGCCGCGGCAGAGGGACCGCTTAAGGGAATCCTTGAGTATTCTGAGGAGGCTCTGGTTCTGCAGGATATTGTGTCCAACCCGCACTCCTGCATTTTTGATGCCGGCTTCACTTATGTAGTGGGAGGTAACATGGTGAAGGTGTGCGGATGGTATGACAACGAATGGGGCTACTCCAACCGCGCCGCCGAAGCCATGAAGAAGCTGGGCGACTCTATCTGAGATCGGTCACCGAGTTGCATAGGCTCAATTTTAAGCGGGGAACCCTTCCGGGTTTCCCGCTTTTTTGCATCTCGGCTCTGAAGGAGAACGAGGCGCCCGCGATGGGGCAGGGTGGTACAGGAAGATGGCTTGCCGTGCCATGGAGATGCACCTTGGGGAATGTCTGACAACATGTGTAATGATGATGGACAACAACTGAATTGCACATCCTTGCTTCGGGGTGCGTTACGCCGATTCACTGCGCACCTCATCATCCCGGTTCTCGGCGAGAACCGTCCCCATAAATTTTCTACGGGCTCATTTAAGCTCTCCCATGGTTTCGTAAATGAAGGAAGCACGGTCAGCAATCCGACAAACCGTTGACGATTGAGTGAGCAAGGCAGTGAACTCTCTATCGCTTGCTCTCAGGCGCAATAGCGAGCGAACATCAAAAGGGCAAAAAGGGAGTAAAAGCCGCGATGGTGAAAGCGGGGGAATCAATCAGATCGATGATCCCGCCGATGCCGGGGAGGATGTGGCTGCTGTCCTTCACGCCAAGACCTCGCTTAACGAGCGAACCGGCGAGATCCCCAGCTACGGCCAAGACAAAAACAAAGGCGAAAAAACCGACGGCTTTCACCGTGGGGAATTTCGACAAGACACACCAGATGATCGTCCCTCCGCAAAGAATGGTGAGGAGGAAGGAGCCGATGATCCCCTCCCACGATTTCTTGGGAGAGACGGCGGGGCTGAAGGGTCGTGAGATAAAACGGCGCCCAACGAGAACCCCGCAGAGGTAGGCCCAGATATCGCTGAGTTTTGTGAACACAACAAGCGTTACTAGAATGGGAATGCCGAGCTGCGGTTCCATGTAATGGAGAGCAAAGGAAAAGAACCATCCCGGATAGACAAAGGCGAGGACAGTGGTGCCGACGCTGCGAAGAGCTGCCTCAGCGCTCTGCTTGCCGTAATCCATGCGCAACAGCTCGCAGATGAATGCGGTCAGGATAAAAAGGACGAGACCGGTAGTCCCGCTGATGAGTCCACAAGCCGGGAGCCATGGGTACACCAACCCTCCGACGAGGATAAGCCAACGATTGCACTCTGTTTTCTTCTCCCGCAACATCAGGAACCACTCGACGGCGGCCAGGTTGCAGAGCACGCAGATGAGCGCCGCGCAAAACCAGCTGTTTTTGAAATAGTACGTCCCACCCAACGCCGTCGCCACCACAGCAAGACTGATGATGGTGGAGAGGAGACGCTTGAGAAAAGTTTTCAGTTTGTCTCTCATCGTTGTGGGAGGGCTGCTCCGAGCGGGGTTCAGTGGGCGCATCCCGGACATGCCCAGCCGGCGCGGATATCTGCGAAGAAGTCGTGTCCCTTGTCGTCCACGAGGATGTAGGCAGGGAAATCCTTCACCGTGATCTTCCAGATGGCTTCCATGCCGAGTTCAGGGTACTCCAGGCACTCGATGGAGGTGATGCAGTTTTTCGCGAGATCCGCCGCCACACCGCCGATGGAGCCGAGATAGAAGCCGCCGTGCTTCTGACAGGAGTCCGTGACGGCTTGGGAGCGGTTGCCCTTGGCGATCATGATGAGGCTGCCGCCGTGGCTTTGGAAGAGGTTCACGTAGGAGTCCATGCGCCCCGCCGTGGTGGGTCCGAACGAACCGGAGGGACATCCCTCAGGCGTCTTGGCGGGACCGGCGTAGTAGATGGGGTGATTCTTGATGTAATCCGGCAAGTCCTGTCCGGCGTCCAGACGCTCCTTGAGCTTGGCGTGCGCGATGTCGCGTCCCACGATGATGGTGCCGGTGAGCGAAAGCCGCGTCTTGACCGGGTATTGAGAGAGCTCCGCAAGCACCTCTCTCATGGGTCGGTCGAGGTTGATGGGCACGCCGGTGCTCTTGGTCTCGCGCAGCTCGGCGGGGATGTACTTGCCGGGGTCGTACTCCAGCTCCTCGATGAAAATGCCCTCCGGCGTGATCTTCGCCTTGGCGTTGCGGTCCGCCGAGCAGGAGACGCCCAGCGCGACCGGACAGCTCGCGCCGTGCCGCGGCAGACGCACTACGCGCACGTCCAGCGCAAACCACTTGCCGCCGAATTGCGCGCCCAGCCCCAGCTTCTCCGCTTCTTTCTTCAGTTCGGCTTCGAGCTCCAGATCGCGGAAGGCGCGCCCATGCTCGTTGCCGCTCGTGGGCAGGTTGTCGTAGTATTTGGTCGAGGCGAGTTTCACGGTCTTGAGGCAAAGCTCCGCGCTCGTGCCGCCCACGACAAAGGCGACGTGGTAGGGCGGACAGGCGGCGGTGCCGAGCGTGCTCATCTTCTCCACCATGAACTTCTTGAGCGAAGTGGGGTTGAGCAAGGCCTTCGTCTCCTGATAAAGGTACGTCTTGTTGGCAGAGCCGCCTCCCTTCGCGATGAAGAGAAACTCGTACTCCATGCCGTGAGAGGTGGCAAAGAGGTCAACTTGGGCGGGCAGGTTGGTGCCCGTGTTCACCTCGCGGTACATATCCAACGCCACATTTTGGGAGTAGCGCAGGTTGTTCTTCGTGTAGCAATCATAGGCGCCCCGGGAGATCCACTCCGCGTCATCGAAGCCTGTCCACACCTGCTGCCCTTTCTTCCCGACGCAGATGGCCGTCCCCGTGTCCTGGCAAAGAGGCAGCACACCCATCGCCGCCACCTCCGCATTCCTCAACATCGTCAGCGCCACGCTCTTGTCGTTCTCCGACGCCTCCGGGTCGCTCAATATCCCCTGCACCATCCGGAGATGCTCCGGACGCAGGTAGAACGCCACGTCATGCCACGCGGTCTCCGCCAGCAGACGCAAGCCCTCCGCCTCCACCTTGAGGATCGGATGTCCTTCAAATTCACTCACGCTCACGTAGTCTTTTGTAAGCAGACGGTACTTCGTCGTGTCTTCCCCCATGGGGAACATCTCTTGGTAAACAAAAGGAGGCGTTGCCATAACATCGCTCTTGTACCATGCTTTTCAGGGTAAAGCGAGCAAAAAATGAGAAAACGGGCACAGTAAAAATGGAAAGGATGCAGAAAATATGAACTGACGTTGCCCGGGAAAACGGCCAAGGCAAACGCCTTTGCAAGGAAAGCGAAACTTGACAACAGTACGTTCCCCGCAGAGAACAAGGTGGTTCTGCTCCATTTTTTATCTGCCTGCAGTGTTCGTGAAAACATGTCAAAGCGTACAATATCAATCAATCATAAGTAGTAATGGCAACGTCAAATGCCATTGCTCCGGAAGGAGTTTTCTATGCTTGCTAGTGGAAGGAAGTTATGATAGAATGCGAAGCATGCGGCGGAAACACCATCGAAACATCCTGTTAATGGCGTGCGCCTGGTTGGTGATGGCTGGGGCGGCAGATGCGGCGAATATGGCGCGCGTATCAACGGATGGTAAATGGGCTATGGTCCCTTTGGCGGATGGTTTCGATTACCCTGTGGGCAAGCCGAATGGAGAGGGATATTACAAATCTCGCGGAGTAAGGCTGCAGATACCCCGTCATATGGGCGAAGATTGGAACGGCAAGAGCGGTGGGAATTCGGACAAGGGAGATCCGGTCTATACGGTGGGAACCGGACTTGTGACGTATGCCTCGGATGCACGTGGGCGGTGGGGAAAGGTAGTGATTGTTCGGCACGCTTTCCGGGAACCTCGTACGGGTAAGGTGTTGTGCTGCCAAACGCTGTACGGCCATTTGGATCGCATAGATGTCAAGTTGGGGCAAATCGTGAAACGTGGGGAGCAAGTAGGAACTATCGGCACAAACAGAGGAATGTATCCCGCGCATCTGCACGCGGAGTTGCATTTTAATGTGCTGGTGAACTGCGGGCAGCAAGGAATTCCAAAGACTTCGCGCAATTACGGACACCTGACGAACTTTATCCAGCATTACCGCCGGTTGCGTCCGGAGAACAAGGAAGTGAGGTTGCCTATCGGGTGTTTCTTGCCCTATAAGGACACGGAGGGCTTGTAATGAAGACATGTCTTTTCGGTGGAACATTTGACCCTGTTCATGCCGGGCATATGGTGATGGCCCGGGCCGTGGAAGCAGCGATAACGCCCGACCGCATCGTGTTTATGCCAGCCGCGCAGTCGCCATTCAAAGTTGGGGAAGACAATTTATTTACACCGCGGCAACGTGTAACCATGTTGCGTGCAGCTGTGGCCGGCTGGGCAGTGGCCGAAGTGTCTGAAATGGACATGCTGCTGCCGGCGCCGAGCTGGAGTTGGCGCCTCGTGGAAATGTGGTTGAAGAGGAATCCTGCCGACGAATTGTATTGGCTGCTTGGAACAGATGAGTGGGCAGAGCTGCCCCGATGGTCACGGTGGGAATATTTGGCGCAGAACGTGATCTTTGCGGTGTATCATCGTGGAGAGCCCCCAAAGCCCCGTCCGGGTGTCAGAGCATTGTTTTTACAGGGTGAGCAGCACCCGGCCAGTGCGACGCATATACGTTCCTGCCTGCGAAGCGGACGCGCCGTGCCACAGGGATGGCTGCCTGGGGCCGTCGAGAATCTGGCCCGGAAATATCTGGAGGAGAGCGCATCGAGCTGAACCGCGTCGACACTGCGCCTCCGGTCGTACAAATCGCCGTATTTGTGTAACACAGATGTAACATTTGCAAGTGTTTTTGTGCTGGCAAACTTGGTGGAGAAGCGTTATATTGACCCCACAGAAGGAACAACCCTGCACGAACTATGGCTCTTCACATACAAATGAGCGATGAAGCTCTACGCAAGCTGAAAAAGGATGCTTTCATGAGCAAAGCGGTTTCTTTTGGTATCTGCTTTGGCATGCTTTTGCTTTTCGGCAGTATCCTCTACTTCACAGTGATGATTATTCAGGGAGAGATTCCCACAGAGTTCGTCACGTATGTGCCGCCGGCAGAAGATGGCCCCCCAACTAATGCCCCGGTCAGCAAAGAATTGACCTCCAAATCGGTATCCACGAACCCCACGGTTACGCCGAGCGTTATTGTTGCACAGAATGCCGTTGGCCCTGTGGCGGCTCCGGTGAGCATTGACACGACTGGCGACTTGAGCTTTGACCAACTTGACATGTCCATGGACATGAGCGTTGGTGATGGATTGGGCAGTGGCGGCAGCGGTATGGGAAGCAGTGCAGCGGGAGGGTCCGCCTTAGAGGGTACTTTCTACGACTTGAAGCTCGCGCGCGACGGGAATTCGCCTTCGTCCATCATGAAGAGTGAGAAAAATCAGAAAGTAACTTTCTATAAAGTCTCGAAGGACAAAAAAGGAAAAACAGTGTATACGTTCAACACGAATCAGAATGAGGCGCGCTACAGAATCATGGAAAAGGTGCATGATTTCTTCACCATGGGCAACAAGGGAGCCTTTTCGCCATTCTACAGTTCACCGCAGAAGTTGTATGCCTCCAGTTTTTATGTGCCGGAAACGGACGCCTCATATGCTACCTATGCTTATCAGTGCCGTGGCGTATGTCAGCCATCGGGTTGGGTGTGCGTATACCGTGGAACGGTACGGGCGCCAAAGAGCGGCAAGTTCCGTTTTGTGGGCGTTGGCGACGACTTTTTAGGGGTGAAGTTCAACAACAAGGTTGTGCTGGAAAGCGGCTACATGCTGCCTTCCCTCTGGAAGAAAGACGACATGGTGAGTTTCTCCATCGATGCTGCACGCATGGATGATCACTGGGCGAAGGTGCGCCGTGGAGAATATCCGGATTTGAAGGGCTACATACAGATCAAGCCAAGTGAGACACCGCTGTGGAACCAGAACATAGGTGGATTGACGGCCGGTAAAGTCTTTGAGGTGAAGGAAGGTGAAACGTATCCCATACAGATACTGGTGTCAGAAGTTCCCGGGGGAGGATTCGGATATTGTCTGTTTATAGAAGACGTGACAGATATGAGTGCGTCCGACTTGGCCAGCACGGAGAGGCGTAAGTTTGACCTGTTCCGTACCAATTTTTCATCTCCCAACGAGAAGGAAATTGCTGAGCAACTGGCAAAGGCAGGAGCTCCTTTCTGGAACAATAAGTTCCAGTTGCCGCCGTTCAATCCGGATTCTCCCATATGGACAGCGGTGCCATAAAAGACAGCGTGCCAATCTTATGATATGTCGGCGCGTAGCAGGGGCTGCGCGCCGATTTTTTGGTATCGGGAATCCGCCAAGGTGGGTTGGGTTACGGCTCTCTCCTGTAAACACGCTGTAAAGCGGCTCTCAGGGGGGCTACCTCGTGGACACGGTGAATTTGGGCGCCATGGGCAGCAGCGCGCAGACTCATGGTGACGGTGGCGTGCGGGTCATCGGGCAAAACAGCGCTCAGGAAGCGTTTGCGAGAAAGCCCCATGAGGATGGGAAGGTCGCGGAGACGTAGCGATTCCAAGCCATCGATAAGTTGCAAATTGTGTTCCGTAGATTTACCGAACCCGATACCAGGATCCAGGCAGATACAGTGAGGGTCGATACCGGCCGAAGAAACCAAATCAATACGTTGACGCAAGAAGTCGCGAACCTCGTGCAATACGTTAGAGTAGCATGGATTGTCCTGCATAGTGGCGGGGGTTCCCTTCATGTGCATGAGGACAACGCCGCATGCGTATTCCGCGCACACGCTGCGCATGTCGGGATCGCCAAGGGCATTTACATCATTCACAATATCAGCTCCGGCTTGCAGAGCAGCCTGTGCTACAACAGCATGGCGCGTGTCAATGGAAATGATCGCAGAGGGTAGACGCTCACGCAGCAAACGAATGACCGGGAGTGTTCGTCGTAGCTCTTCATGCGGGGAAACAGGGACGGCGCCGGGGCGGGTAGATTCACCGCCGACATCAATGATAGCGGCTCCCTGAGCAAGCATAAGCTGCGCGTGGGAGAGGGCAGTGAGGGGGTCGGTATAGTGACCGCCATCAGAGAAGGAGTCAGGAGTGACATTCAAAATGCCCATAATGACACCGCCAGGTGGGAGTTGCAGCGTACTGCGTCGCAGCTTCCAAGTTCTCATAGATGCGTGAAGTTCAGAGTACTTAACAAGGGTGGATCAATAAGAGAGAATCAGAGACCGAGCACGGTGTGGGAGTCGATGTCCTCCTGTCCGTGGATGAATTCAGCCAATACAGGCAAGCCGGTATATTGCTCAATGAGACGTCGGTTGCTCACGGCGGCGGCATCCCACTCATCGCTCATTTGGTTGAGTACGAAGCCACGGCACTCCATGCCACGGGTTCGGATCGCCTGAGCGCTCAGGATGGCGTGATTTACGGCCCCCAGTTTGTTGCCCACAACAATAAGTATCGGCAAGCCAAATTTTTCAGCTAGGTCCGCCATGGTGGAGCCGGAAGCCAAAGGAGTTTCCCACCCGCCGGCTCCCTCCACCAAAATGGGGTTGTAGCCGGTATCTGATAGGACGTGTGCGCCCGCTACCATCTCGTCGATGCTCAAGACACGTGACTCAAGTTCAGCAGCTATACTAGGGGCAACGGCTGCGCGTAAATAGACAGGGTTAATTGCGTCGAGGCTCAAAGAAGGGGCTGCCGCCGCAGTGCGCATTGCGCGGGGGTCGGATCGGTCGCCGCAGGCAACAGGCTTGTACCCCATGGGCCGTAAACCACGCCTGCATAAGTCGCGCAGCAGCGCGCAAGTGACATAAGTTTTGCCGATTCCAGTATCAGTACCCGTGATGAAGAAGCCAGTCATTTAATTATTGAACACTGCTCGGTTGGGAAGCTTGCTGACCGGGGGCGTTGTAGCGTTCGGCATCGGGGGTACGCTCGGATTTCACTTGTGTGTGGTCAGGCGAGGCGACCGAGACGTCGTCGCTTTCCCAGCCGGATTCGCGCGACGTGGTGGAGAAGAGAACGACGCCCCACACAGTGATTGCCAGCAGCAAGCACAGGTATTTTGGGACCCAGTTATTCGTCAGAATTTCCTTCAGACTCGTGGCTAGCGCCGTCCTCGTTGGTATGTTGATTTTCTGGTTGCTCATGATAATCGAGTAATTCTTCCAGGCGGACTTTGAGGAGTTCCAGAGAAAGGTCGCGCTGCAGCTCAGGGGCAGCATTGCCAGCCTGTGAACCGCCCACTGCCAGGGAGATACCTCCGGTCTCTTCGGACACAATAATCACCACGGCATCGGATACCTCTGCAATGCCTAACCCGGCTCTGTGACGTAAGCCAAGCGATCTGTCCGTGAGTTCGCGCTGTGAAACAGGCAGGATGACCTTAGCCGCCATGATGCGTTCATTATCAATGATGACAGCGCCGTCATGCAGAGGGTTGCCTTGTCCTTGTTTGTTAACGTAAAAAATGCTTTCTAGAAGTTCAGCGGTGAAGGTCGCGTCCAAAGGGGTAGGCTCGTTGTCGATTAAGCCCAGGATTTTATCCTCACGGCAAATGACGATGATGGCGCCGAACCGACGATTGGTGAGGTAACTCACAGCGTCGCACATTTCCTCGATAAAATTGAACTTTGTGGAGCCATGGTGGAGGAATTTGCGTAAACTGCCGCGACCGATGCGAGCGAGCGCCGTGCGGATTTCACTTTGAAAAAGGATAGCGAGGATGGTGCCAATGGGAACGAGAGCGCTGCCAATGACCTCCAACTCTGTAGCATCAATGACCTTGATGAAAGCAAGCGCCAGTAAACTGAGAATAACTAAGCCTCCCAAGATCATGGCGGCTCTCTCGCGGTGGAACAGGCGGTAAAGCTGGTAGAAAATTACCCACATCACCGCGATTTCAAACAGATGCTTTGTGATCAGTGCCACTCCCATACGCAGGTCCATCTTACCATGCTTTGCTACCTTGGCAAGCCCAATTTGATTGAGCATGACAAGACATATGTGATGAAGATGGAGGGTAGAAGTGGGCTGTGCCACCTACCGGAGCTTAGTTGTTATTTAATAGTGTAAGAAGACCGGAATCTCATCGCGTGCGGCTACGAAGACGCGAAACATAGCAACACTGATGATGACGGGGGCATCTGGGTAGGGTTCGCGTGAGCAGCAGGGTCGGCGCCATCCCGAAGTTTTCACTCATGAAAGTGTGCTTGAGCAGATGGAGAACTATTTTTTCACGTATTGGGTTGCCATATAATGCGACATTTCGTGCCAACTTTACGGGGCTGTCTCAGAAAAGACTGCGACGATGGTCAGGGTCTTTTTCTACCGGCAGCGCACGGGCGACTGAGGCAGCAAAGCGAACAATGACCGGGTAGCGCCGGGCATGTTTTGGGAGCGAGTCGCACGCTCAGTCAAACCGTATCAACACAAGGATGAGTATGGCATTGAACTTTCCGTCGGGGTGCGATTCACTCCCACCTTTTATTTGCGCCGGATATCCAGTATATCTTTGACCCCGTGTATAAAACAGCTCACGCTGGCGCGATTGTGCTGCAAATGCAAGGCGTAATTAAGTTCCAGAACTAGACGACAAATGCTGCGTTATCGACGGCGGCGGTGCCGGGTATCGCTTCTGTCCACACGCTTAAAGAAACGGCGAATGGAGTTGTGGTTATCGTCGCGGTGCATTCTGCGTCCATCGCGGCGGTGTTCATCACGGTACGCTTCTCGAGCGCGCTCATCCCGTCGCCGTTCGACGGAGCGGTCATGGTTGTCACCTAAATTAATGGTGAGGGCTGTGGCGGAATCCCAAGACAGGGTGAAAACAAGCGCAAGGGCTAGTATAAAAGATTTTGTGTGCATGACGTGGAATGTTCCTTTCATCTGGTTGGATGGCAGATGCCGCCATCTTCTTCAATATCTGGCAGAATAAGTGCTAGTTGAGAGTAGCTTCCTCCATGACATCTTCAGGCCAAAGGCTGTGTGAAATCATAAACTCTTCCCACGAGAGAAGGATTTGCTCAAAGTTGGAAGGGTTGACTTCAAAGCGGGTAAGGGTATGATCGGCACGAGGGCAGAGCATGAAATGGGCGACGTTCCCTGCGCGTTCCCATTCCCGGCAAAACCACTCGGGCTCCTTGTAGTCCAGCAGAGGATCTTGCATACCGTGGACGCAGAAGAGCGGGGGCAGGTGCCTGCGCAGCAGAGCGCAGGGGTTCACAAGACTGGGATCGGAGCTATCTAAATGGATGCATAAAGAACGGGCTTCCGGAGCTTCAGGATCGACAATTCCACGGAAAATAGCGACGGCAGCGGGCGTGAGCGGCAGAATATCGCGCTTGCCGATCTGCCACCATTTGTGTTTGTAGATAATGGGCTGCATGGCTGCATTGAGAGCCATCAGGGCTCCGGCATCAGCGCCGGCCAAGGTAATACGGCGTGGGTCAATTCCTAGCCCGGAGGCATTGGAGTGTACCCAATGCCAGGCATCAATGCCTTCCATAATGATTTCATCCGATGTTACATCGAAATGTTCGTACGTGCGGTATTCGGGAATCAAGCAAACGATGCCGCGATGGGCGAGGTGAAGGGCCCAGGCGGCGAAATCGTCCGCGCAATCGTGCGTCCACATTCCCCCACCGAAAAAAACAACAGCGGGCAGGAGGTCGGAAGCGAGATGTCCAGGGGGAGCAAAGATGTAAGAGCGCAGTGAAAAATGATCCGCAAAGCGTTTCCACACGACGGTCGGGGCAGAAAGAAGCATTTCGTGTCGAGGACGACCAGACCCCGGGTAATATTTGCTGGTAAATGGCGTCATACCCACGCCTGAGTATGCAATTTTCTTGCAAAAAAGGCAAGTCTGATGTATGTATCGGAGAGAGATGAGAAAACTTTTTACAGTAGCATTAGTCGTACACGTGATGTGGGGTGGGTTGGCTATTGGTCAGCAAGTGCCGCCGGCTCTCCCCTCGGCGGCGCAGACGGCAAAGTCCTCGTTGCAGGTGAGCCCGGACGGCATCGCAACCCCCAATCAAGAAAAAGCGCGCGCGCTGGCCGAAACGACGTACAATACATGGCGGTTGAGTGTGCAGCGTGGGGATGAAGCAGCCTGGCGCAACAGCACTTCGATTTCGAGGCAGATGAAGGTGCGTAATCTCATCGTGTCGGAGCGCGGAACATTCCCGCGAGATTTTTTTCGAAGTGCGCAGAGCGCGCCACAATTGGAGAACTTTCAATTTGTGGGTGCGTTGAGCGGGTGTAACGGACGCACGATGGCAGCGACATATTTGGGAAAGATGCAGTTGGGAGATGCCGGAGCCAAGCAGAATGCTTTTGTGTTGGAATTTGTGTATGAGAATGGGAAATGGAGGTTGGATCAGACCCGTTTTTTTGATTTGAGTCGGTTGCCTGTCGTGCTCAAGCGTTTGAAATCGCGTGATTTAGCGGTTTTAAGGGAGCAGGATGGGTTTCACCCGTACCGCAGTATACCTGTGCCACCGCCGGCGTGTGCCAAGCCGGAACTAATTGGCAAGGTGTTTGTTGATTGCCCGGGACGCGACATAGAGATGAGAATCAATGGGGTGTCTATCCATGAGTTTGATGATGAAAGACGGGCTGATACAATATCGGGCGGGTTGAAGAGAGGGACAAATACAATTACCTACACGATCAAACCCAGTGCCAGTGAGCAAGATCATCCCAGTATGGGGATCGGAGTATTTGTGATGCCCGAGACCGCCGGGAATCATCCGGTGTGCGTGTTTGATCACATCCTTGGTGACACGGAGGAAGCAGCGGGAGGCAGCTTCACCTTCACGGTGACAAATGAGCATATCGCATCCATGAACCCTCAGCACAAGGGAGAGACGCCACAACCGTTGCATGCGGTACCGCTTAAACCTGAGCAGGAGAACAAGCGCTGAGTCACCCATGCCAACTGCTTTTATACCACCGGATTATTTTCGACGCTACGGTGTGGCAGAGATATTCGGGAGAGGGGCGGAATGCGAGGTGGACTTGGGCTGTGGTGATGGAGGATTTCTTATGGCAGTGGCTCAACAACACCCGGACCGCCTTTACCTGGGAGTAGAACGTTTGCTCGGACGGCTACGTAAGGTGTGTAGCCGGGCGGATCGTCTTGGCTTGCAGAATGTGCGCGGGGTGCGTGCCGAAAGTCGGTATTTTTTGGAATGGATGTTGGAACCGGCGAGTGTCCGGCGTTTGCATTACCTTTTCCCGGACCCTTGGCCCAAGGAAAAACACCATAAAAAAAGGCTCGTGCAAAAAGAGATCGTGCCGGTACTGCACCGCGTGCTGACGCCTGAGGGGGAGCTGCTGTTTCGCACGGACCATGCGGGATACTATGAATGGGTGTGTGAGTGTATGGAGGATGCGGGCCTTTTTGAACGAGCGGAGTGGACGGATCTGGACAGTTATCCATCCTCGGATTTTCAACGACAGTGGGAGTCTCAGGGACGATTGATCTACTCTGCACGGTATATAAGAAAAGCATGAGCTTTACGCTACACAGCACAGATCCAACTGGTGCGCGTCTCGGAGAGCTGCACCTGGCGCACGGAGATGTACCTACCCCGATCTTTATGCCTGTTGGGACGCAGGGGACAGTAAAAACCCTGCATCCTGATGAGCTAGAGTTGTTGGGAGCTCGGATTGTTCTGGGCAACACCTACCACCTCTGCTTGCGACCGGGCGATGAGATCATACGCAGATTGGGAGGATTGCACAAGTTTGCGGGGTGGGAGCGACCGATGCTCACTGATTCTGGCGGTTTTCAGGTATGGAGTTTAGCGCAGCTGCGCAAAATTAGCGAAGAAGGAGTGCGTTTTCGTAACCATATCGACGGGGCATATATGATGCTTACTCCGGAGAGGAGTATGGAAATACAAGCAAATTTAGGCGCAGATATAGCCATGCTTTTTGATGAGTGTCCGCCCTACCCTTGCGATCGTGCATACGCTGAAAAATCGTTGGGATACACTCTGCGGTGGGCAGCTCGCTGCAAGTCGTGGGTGGAAGAACACGGACCTCTCAGTGGGGATGCCCCACAACAGCACTTTGGTATTGTTCAAGGTTCAGTATTCGCAGATTTACGCCGCTCCTGCGCTGAACAACTCGCGGAGATGAATTTTGATGGTTATGCCATCGGCGGCGTCTCCGTGGGTGAACCGGAGGAAGAAATGCTGCGAGCTATTGAAAACACGACGCCTTACTTACCGGTAAATAAAGCGCGCTATGCCATGGGACTTGGGACACCCGTTCAGCTGTTGGAAATGATCGAGCGAGGAGTGGACATATTTGACTGCGTGATGCCGACGCGATTGGCGCGGCATGGGATAGCACTCACGCCGGATGGGCCCATGCACATCACCAACGAACGCTGGAAAGCAGACGATCGTCCCGTACACGAGGAGAGTCATCCCCATGTAGCGCGATTTTCACGCGCAGCTCTTCGACACTTTTTCCGGGCGGGAGAGGTGTTGGCACAGAGGGTTCTCTCATTTCAAAACTTACACTTCTACATGCGGCTCATGGAGCAAGCGCGAAGCTCCATTGCAGCCGGGCAATTCGCTGCTTTTAAAAGCAGCTTCATCGCGCGATATCAAGCCAATCAAATACCATGAATATCCCAATGATACTGGCGCAAGACGCCGCACAAAATACCCAAGGCAACCCCATGAGCATGTTTATCACCCTGGCTCTCCTTGTAGTGATTTTTTACTTCATGCTTATTCGTCCGCAGCGCAAGCAGCAGAAAGAACTTAAGGCCCGGCAAGATGCATTGAAATCCGGCGATAAGGTTATAACCGCCGGAGGTATTTACGGCATCGTACGCGAGGTGAAGGATACGACAGTGCGTTTAGAAGTGGCACCGAATACTGTGATTAAAATTGTCAAGAGTCAAGTCGTCCACACGGTGGGCAAGGACGGATCGCCGGAGGATTAATCGGCATGCACGATGTTTACACCATTGATGAGCTGGAGGCCCAGGCAGATGGATTGCCCGTACCCAGGCTTGGAGTAGTGGGTAACCCCATTGCCCATTCGCTCTCGCCAGCCATGCATCTGGCAGCTATGCGAGCTGCAGGTATACCGGGTGCGTACGTGCGTATTCTTTGTTCAAAAGAAGAGGGAGCGTTCGGAACTTTAATCGAGCGACTCCGCAGGATAGGATTCCTCGGGGTCAATGTGACTGTCCCATTCAAATACGAAGCGCGTCTTGTGGCGGATGAAGTGGATCAACTTTCCGAATTAAGCGGCGCCGTGAACACTCTCGTGTTTCGTGAGAAAGGAATTGAGGGTTACAACACGGATGGCCCTGGGTTTGTACATGCATTGGAGGAAAAGGAGGGCAGGGACAACCCTCTTTCGTCGGCTGGAGTACTCGTACTTGGGGCGTGTGGCGGCGCGGGGAGTGCACTGGCAATTCAATGCGCGCTCGCCGGGTGCAGAGCCTTGATACTGGCGAATCGTCCGCGGCCGGAATTGGCGCGTTTGGCCTCAAAATTATGTGCCATGAATCCGGCATTGACAGTGACGACTTGTCCTCTGAATGATGAGGCTCAGATGGCTAAGGCCGCACACAGCGTCGACCTTATCGTGAATGCCACGAGTCTTGGCCTTTCATCAAGAGATCCGTTGCCGATAGCGGCCGAGGTATTGTCGACGGGATATATTCAACCCTCAGAACGGACGGAGGCACCCTTGGGGGGAGGCGGTTGCTCTTCTCCTGGCAGAACGCTTTTCGATCTCATCACTCACGCAACACCATTGCAGAAAATTGCCGAAGAGAAGAGGTATGTGGTGATCAATGGACGCGAAATGCTGGTGCAGCAGGGGGCTCTGTCGTTTGAGAAATGGTTTGGAAAAACGGCCGATGCAGCGGCAATGCGCGCGGCGATCAGTGAATGAGGTGTCTGGCCCCGGGTACGGTGAGTCGGCGTGATTCAGCGGCGTAGCCAAAGGAACCCTGATCCGGCACATAGGGATTGGTTCTGTGATGACGGCGAATGGATGGCGAGGCTCGCATAAATCGCACAATACCCCGCCCCACAGCGAGTGCATAGGCACGCGCGCCCGCATCTCCGGCAAGGAAGACAGCGTGCGCGCGGTTGTCGAGGAAAGCAGATTCCACTACCGCAGCCGGGATTCCTGCATCATCGCATGCATTGAGCCACCCGGCAGAACGTTCAGCGTCCACACTGCGTACTTCAGATCGGCAGCCTCGTCCTCCGTTTGGCATGGCGTTATTGAGAATATCACGTTCAATCGTGGAGCGCAGGGATTCCGCTAAGACTGCGCCGTTATATTTATTGCGAAGAATGACAGACGGCGAGGCGCCGGATTTCCAGCGGGTGCCCGAGCTATTGTGATGGAGGAAAACGATGCAGGCAGCGCGGTTGAAGATGGCGAAGTCGGCGCTCACCATGCCGGAGGCTACACGATCCGGGAAGTAGCGGGAGGGATAACGTGCACCTCCGATGTCCGGATGGCGCAGGTAGGTGATGCGTGCTCTTCGAGCAAAAGAAAGGAAGGGTTCAGATGTGGGAGGATTACCACGGTTGATGATGACGCAACGAAAGCCGGCGTTTTGTACTTCCTTCTTCACAACAGCGGCGTATTGGTGCCAGAATTCACACTCGCGAAGGATGCGCCCGTTCACCGGACCTGGCGTAGAGGCACCCGGTGCCGATAGGGAATGCCCAATATCCAGCACGACCAGCTCGGAGGAAGGAGAAGCGTGCAGAGATTGAGAATGCGCTGCCAGCAATACTGCTGCAATGATATTCAACACCCACAAGGCTCGCATGCGCGTATGATACCTTGCACAATCGTTCGCCGTCAAGGGAGAAGTGGACGGAGAAACCAGGTATTACGGCAGTTAGAGTTGCTGAGTATCTTTTTCTCGGATTTCAACACGGCGGATTTTCCCGCTAATCGTCTTTGGCAGCTCATCCACGAACTCTACAATGCGGGGGTATTTATAAGGCGCAGTTTCGTGTTTGACGTGCTGCTGAAGCTCCTTAATGAGATCCTCGCTCGCTCTGTCTTTCCATTCTTGACCCAGCACCACAGTAGCTTTCACCACCATGCCTCGGATATCATCTGGCACGCCTGTAATGGCGCACTCGACCACGGCCGGGTGGGTCATGAGCGCACTTTCCACCTCAAAAGGACCGATGCGGTAGCCGCTGGATTTGATGATGTCATCCATGCGTCCGACAAACCAATAGTAACCGTCCTCATCGCGCCAGGCCATGTCTCCAGTGTGATAGATGCCATCGTGCCAGGCGCGGTTGGTAAGCTCCGGGTCACGGTTATATTCTTTGAAAAGGCCAATGGGTTTTTTATTGCCGATGCGTATCACAATTTCACCTTTTTCACCATCTTCGCAAGGAGTGCCATCTGAGCGTAACAGATCAATGTTATATTGGGCGTTGGGGATACCCATGGAGCCAGGTTTAGGCTGCATCCAAGGGAAAGTGCCGAGGGTCATGGTTGTTTCCGTCTGCCCGAAGCCTTCCATCATGCTGATACCCGTTTTTTCCTTAAATTTTTCAAAGACTGCAGGATTGAGAGCTTCACCGGCCGTCGTGCAGTACTCCAGATTCGATAGGTCATATTTGGAGAGATCTTCTCGAATCAAAAAACGGTAGATGGTCGGAGGTGCGCAAAAACTCGTCACTTTGTATTTTTCCATTTGCCGCAACAAAATGTCGGCATTGAACTTTTCGTGGTCGAATACGAAAACTGTAGCCCCTGCAAACCATTGCCCATAGAATTTACCCCAAACGGCTTTGCCCCATCCGGTATCCGCTACGGTGAGATGGAGAGAGTCTTCGTGCAAATTGTGCCAAAAGACGCCGGTGGTCAGGTGCCCCAGTGCATAGAGAAAGTCGTGGGCAACCATATTGGGTTCACCGCTTGTTCCACTCGTGAAGTACATGAGCATGGTGTCCTCATTGGAGTTCACGCAGTCTGGTTTCACAAACGGCGGAGCTTTACTCCATTCCGCTTGCCAGTCGCGAAACCCTTCGGGGATGGGCTTACCATGGTCGGTAACAGCAATATAGTGCTGAACAGAAGAACTTTCTGGACGAGCTTCCTGAACCTGACTCACCACATAAGGATCATCTACGCAAATGATGGCTTTCACTGAAGCGCGGGTATTGCGATAGATGATATCGTGCTTGGTGAGCATGTGTGTAGCCGGAATCACAACGGCAGCTATTTTGTGTAAAGCCAGCATGATGACCCACCATTCGTAGCGGCGTTTCAGGATGAGCATGACGGGATCGCCCTTGCCGATGCCAAGCGACATGAGATAACTGGCGGCTTGGTCTGTTTGTTGCTTAAGTTCGCCGTAGGTAGTTCGGATTTCTTCTCCCTGATCATTCGTCCAGAGAATGGCCAGTTTGTCAGGGGCTTCTTGCGCCCAAGCATCCATGACATCATACGCGAAGTTGAAGTGTTCCGGTATGATGAATTGAAGATTTTGATTGTAATCCTCGATGGATTCAAAATGGGTTTGCTTCAGGAAACGTTCAATCATAATTGCGGTGGATTTACTCGACGCTAAAGGTGAGGATACGAGCAGCTTTATCACCGATAGCGAGCATGCCATGCGGAACCGTTGCATCAAGATAAATGCTGTCTCCTTCGTTGAGTTCGATGACTTTTTTACCGATGTAAAAGGTCAGTTTGCCCTCAAGTATGTAGTTAAATTCCTGACCTGCGTGAGAGCTTTTGTAAATGATTTTGGCAGTGGGTATGGGTTCAACGGTGACGATAAAGACATCGGCTTTATGATTTCGGAATCCGCTCACCAAGCTACGATAATTGTATGCGTTGGAACGCTCCACGGCAGTTCCCTGTCCCTTGCGCACCACGGAATAGGTTTTCATGTGCGCGGATTCCGCGAACATAAGTTCTTCCGCAGACATACCGTATTTGTGGGCAATCTTCATGAGATTGGAGATCGTGATATCCAGTTCACCTCTTTCTATTCTTTCGTATTTCTCAACGTCGATACCGATGGTATCGGCAACATCGGATACGGGGATGTTGAGGACATCACGTAGTCCGCGCAGACGCTCGCCGAGCTGTTTGAGTTGTTCGTCCATAGAAGAAAAACGAGGATTGACAGGAGAGAAAGTGTGGGAGTGAAGAAAGAGATCCCCACGATGGGATCATACTCTTTCTCCCGCTTTTCTCAAGAGGAAAATGATGGGGGGAGAGACAATAACGCAAGCTTGACAATGAGGGATGGTGTGGTAGAGTTGCAGCATGGAAGATTTGATATTGCCCCATAACGTCAGCAGCTATGAGTGTGGAGCGGATTTGTTGCTTAAACCTGAGTGGTATTTATTATTTTGTCAGGAGATGGCGGAACTGCATGCTTCGCGCAACAAAATGGGTTATGATTGGGTGCTGGAACATGGGATGATTTGGGTGGAGGTGCAGGGCCATTTTGAATTACTGCGTCGCCCTCGTTGGAAAGAGCAAGTGTTTCTACGTACCAATACCGGTCAGGCGTCTCCACTGCAGGCTCGTCGATTTGTAGAAATGAAAGATGAGAGAGGGGAAGTGATCGGGCGCGCGGATCTGATGTGGGCTATCATCGACATTAAAACACGCCGCCCAGTGCCGCTGAAACGAGCTGAGCTGAGCGTGCCCGAGGCGTGTCCGCCCAGCATCACCGCGGAATTGCCGAAGTTCCCGGAGGAGTCGGTGGAGGCAGGAGTTGCTCACTTGGTAACCTCGCGCCGAGATATTGATTTTAATGGCCACATCAACAACTCTGCTTACCTTACTTGGGTGTTGGACACTATGCCTGGATTCCCGGCGACTTCACTCCGGCGCATTCATGTGGCGTACAAGCACGAGAGCATGATGGGCGAACCGCTGAGCATTGTTCACCGTGTAGCCGGCACGCTCAGCCAGCACCGCATTGAGGGCGGAGGAAAATTACGCGCAGTACTCACGATGGAGTGGCAATAGAGGGTCTCGGGTATGCAGCCAGTGGCAGATGGACTCACGAGAACAAATTGAGGCACCATTCTAAAAATTGAGGCCCCGTGAGAATCCAGAAATAGGCTGCTAACACGAGCGCTGGCCCAAAAGGCATGGGTTCGCCACGACGGATACGTAGGATAAGTGCGTGAAGGATGGAGATGTAGCTGCCTACCACTAGCGAAAAAACGACGCCTTGCCACCCGCACATGGCGCCGATGGCCATAGCGATCCAAGCATCGCCGGTACCCATGGCGGCATGTTTGGCGGAAACAGCGCAGCATGTGCCGCTCAGTACGTCAAAACCCTCTAAACTATGCGAGGAGTCACCAACAATGACATGAGTCGGGGTGAATTGTACAGTGCACGCGCTCTTTGGCATTTGATCGACTTGTGCATTCTCCAGGATCAGGGATCCACGTCGATCAGCAAAGATCAATGTCCAGCGCAAGGAATGTCCATCAACCACCAATTCAATATCGAGATTCTCGCCGACTTGGTGCAGCTCCCAGCGCTTGGGTTCAGAGAAGCGATAATGATGGCGACCGAGCGCAAGCTTGCCAATCGTGGCGACAACCCGGAAAATGACATAGCCGGTGAGGATCCCTACGCACCCCCACAGTAAACCTTCCCATGCCTGAAGAGTCGTAGATCCTACAAGCATGGGAGCAAAAACAGATGCTGCCAGACCACAACCTGTTGTAGCAAGTGCGACGCCCGGATGTAAAATCATATACTCCCAATCCATGACAAGGATGACGAGCATGCCAGAGGCCCACAAAGCTATCAGTAATTGAGCAATGAAAGATTCGTAATCGAAATAAAAAGCAATGCCGCCGAACATCAGACAACATGCAAGTTCCATGATGATGTAACGTGGGCTTATAGGCTTGTGACAGCAGGCGCTTTTGCCGCGAAGCATGATCCAACTGATGATGGGGAGATTAAGGTACCACGGGATGAGAGAGTGGCATGTGGGACAAAAAGAACGTCTTGGTTTGTTCACGCTCATTCCATGCGGAATTCGGTAGAGTACAACGTTGAGGAATGAGCCGATGCAAGCGCCGACGAGTGCCAGCAGCATGATTTGCCACCATGTTCCACCATCCTGCAATGTGTCTGACCATTCGTCTATCATCGCCGCTGAGATTGTACCATGCCGCAGTAGGCAGTGTCAATTTTGCTTTCCTTCAAGTTACATGAAGTCGTATAATGGTGTTATGAATTCATACCAAACTATAGCCCAGGTATCAGCGGCGTCTGGTTTATCGGCGGCAACACTGAGATTTTATGAAGACGAGGGATTGATTCCGTCGGTGCCGAGAGACGGGGCCGGCAATAGACGGTATGGCGAACATGAAATAAGTCGCGTCAATGCTGTGCGGTGCCTGCGTGCGGCGGGGTTGTCACTTGCAGACATGAAGAGATATTTCTCCATGATTGATGACGGAGCAGATACATTACGGGTGAGGCGCGAGATATTGCTCCAGACTCGGGAGAGGTTGCGTAGCCAGCGCGTGGAGCTCAAACGTTGCATGGATTACTTGGCGCTCAAATTAGAGTTTTATGGCAAAATGATAGAAGCCGTGGAACAGGGCAAGGAAATGCCGACCTTTTCTGCTGGCCGACTCAACAAATGTTTCACGATTGGGGATAAGGATCGTTCCAGAGGTTAGCTCGCCGGGTGAGTGACGCGCGGAAGGCGCGGGCCAAGGCCAGTGAGAATATCCCACGAGATAGTGTCGGCCTGTTGCGCAAGCTGATCCACACGCAAGGAAGGCCCTATGAGTTCTACTTCATCTCCGGCCATTACCTCGGGTACTCCGGAGACGTCCGCCATAATTTGATCCATTGTCACGCGTCCCAGTACAGGGCAGAGGACTCCACGGATCGATACGCGTACTCCCCGACCGGAGAAGTGGCGTCGCCAGCCATCTGCGTAGCCGATACCAATAGTCGCCATGCGAGTGGGGGCGGTGGTCGTGAAAGTGCGACCGTAGGATACCCCATGACCAGCGGGGAGAGTGCGCACCAGCGTCACGGTAGCCACAAGACGCAGAGCGGGGCGAAGTTGGTCAGCTGAGGCGGAGTCGGCAACCGGTGAAATGCCATAGAGCATAAGTCCGGGACGAGCCATATTGGCGGAAGGAATGCGGTAGCGCATGATGGCTGCACTCGCAGCAAGGTGTACGTGAAGCAGATGGATATGCCGGGAAATTTCATGGACGCATTCCTCAAAAACAGCAATCTGATGACGGGAGAAATTCTCGTCCTCATCCGCAACGGGCATGTGCGACATGACTCCTTCAATTCGCAAGGCCGGCATGTGCAGCAAGCGAGGTAGAGATTCTCCAAGGTCGTTTGGTAGGAATCCCTCGCGTCCCATCCCGGTGTCTAAGGCAAGGTGTGCAGGAAGAACGGAGCCAGCGGCGGCCGCGATACGCGAAAAATGTTCCGCTTCCTCCATGGATGAGATAGTGAACCCCCATCCGCTGTACGCGATTTCCTCTCGTTCTTCGGGAGTAGAAGGACCTAGTAAGAACGGACGCGTGCGGCATCCGACAGCCGTCACACGCCGCGCTTCAGCCACATTCGCTACGCCAAAATAGACGGGTTGCTCGCCTTCCAGCCGCCGTACCACCGCTTCCATCCCGTGCCCATAAGCATCGGCTTTGACAACGGCCATCATTTGCGTGTTTGGCGCAGCTTGTCGAGCCACATTCAAGTTATGTGCGATGGCGTCTAAGTCCACCTCCACACGAGCCCTGGGTGTGCAATGACGCATGACGAGAGCGACTCTAGCACTTTTCTGTTTGCGAAGCAAGAGGAATGTCATGCTGCCCCCAGACTCTCTGTCGTGAGATGTGAATGCTGTTTGTTGTCTGTTATATGTTGACTTTATGGTCTTTTAACAGGATGGTTCGGGGATGGAGGTTCTGCAAGGGTGTCGAAACGTCGCCTTTCTGGAAAAGCTTGATAACATGCAGTTGCTGTGGTAGAATGTCGTCCGTATGAAGATTTCTTCCATCATTGTCCCCGGGATTGGGGCCTTCGCACTTCTGACGTTCTCCTCGTGTTCCAGCACGGACGGAGATGGTTACACGGAATCAGCTTTGCCGATGAGTGAGGTAGCGGACGGAGAGATACCGCCATGGCTGCTGGAAGATGACGGGACGCAGCAAGTGGGAGCCGGCACGCATACGCCTGCGGTGGCGTCGCGCAATGACTACAGCATACCGGAGCCGACGGATACGAAGACTGGCGGCGGCGCCAGCCAAAATCATCCGAAGTTGGCTGAAGCCGGACAGGATGATACGATTGTGGAGACACCGAAGTCCGTGGATGTTGATCCGCTGGCCACAACCGCCCCGGCAGATACGAAGGCTGTGGTGACGACAAGCCGTAAGATTGCTTCTTCTGGCACGAAGAGCAGTGGCGCGAAGGGCGGCAAGAAGGCGGGCAAGAAACCCAAACGTCCGACGATGATTGTTTACAAGGTGCGTCCGGGTGATAACCTGACACTCATCGCGAAGCGCAGTAACACTACTGTGGCGCAGATTCGCAAAGACTCTAATATCAAGGGCAGCACAATCTACCCGGGGCAGACCATCAAGGTACGCTACACGCCCAAGGGCTATAAACCGGAAAAGGATGACCGGAAAAGCGGCTCATCCAGGAAAAACAGCGGCACAAAGAGTGCTTCCACCAAGACGCATAAGGTGGCTCCTGGTCAAACGCTCTCCGGGATCGCCGCCAAGTATGGCGTGAGTACATCTGCTCTCATGAAAGCCAACGGCATTTCCAAGGATGACGCAGACAAAATTCGCGCTGGGCGCAGGCTGACGATACCGAGCAAACGCTGAACTTTCATCAAAGGCAACTCCCCATATTACGAGCCATGAAAGAGAGCTGTAGCGGATGGACGTTGACGATGGCGACGCTGATGGTCGGTGCAACGGTTACCCTCAGCTCATGTCAGTTTTTGTCAAAAAACTTGTCTTTTATGACTGACACGGTGAGCAAGGCTCAGGTGGACAATGTGGTGGTGGAGAGTGGGGAGGGAGGGTTGCCGACGGCATCGGTCGGTACACCGTCGCCGCTTTCTACATCCGCGCCCGCCGCAGGGAACCGTGCAAGTCATTATACCGTGCAGCGTGGGGACACGCTTTCTTCAATTGCGCGCCGTCGCGGGGTGAATCTGACGGCTCTTTGCTCAGCCAATGGATTGACCAGAGATTCGAAGTTGCGCGAGGGACAGAAATTGCTGGTGCCGCATGCAGCAAGCAATGAGGCGGTGACTCGCAGCGCAGATTCGCGTCGTGCCGGGAAAGACTCTGCCACAGGCAAGAAAAAAACGACTTCGTCTCGCATGGCAACGTACAAGGTTAAGCCCGGAGAAACGCTCTCTGGCATTGCCAACCGTCATCATACGACGGTGTCGGCTATCCTGAAAGCAAATGGACTGAAGCCTGACCAGGCGGATCGCATACGCGACGGGCAAGTACTTAAGGTGCCGACCGGAAGATGAGACTCCACCGCCAGTGGTTTGCTGCAGCGGTGTGTGTATATGCGTTAGGTTTGTCGCCATCGTGTCGCGTGGTGCATCCGGTGCCGGAAGAGCGTAGCGGCAGAGTCGCTGAGCAGCGCGAACCAGTTGTGTCCAGCAGGGTGCGATTGGAGCCGGAGAGTTGGTCAGTGGCAGTGGATACCCATGGAGTGAATCCGTTGGATATCGTCGGTAAGAATAAGGCGGAGTACAGGAACCCATTTCCCGACGGAAGCTACGAGCATTTTGTCGCCGAAAAAGAATATCCGAAGACGGCATCCGTGTATACGGACGAGAAGTTGCTCGGACGTATCACGGCGACCAATTCGAAGATCATTATCTGTTTGCCTCAGCAGCGTGCGCGACTCTACGTGTACGATCGGGTAGCCATGGATTGGCCGGTATCTACAGGAGTGGATGGACACGAAACTCCAACGGGAGTATTTCGAGTGATGGAGAAAGAACGCAATCATCACTCGGGGCGTTATGGCAAGTGGGTGAACAGTAACGGCAAGATTATTGATTCCAACGCAGATCTTATGCGCAAGGCCCCCAGCGGTGCTACGTTTCGACCGTCGGCTATGCCCTGCTGGCACAGGCTCACTTGGGATGGGGTGGGAATACACGGTGGACGGGTGGTGCCCGGCCAAAGGCTTTCGCACGGTTGCATACGCTCCCCTTACGCGGTAGCGCGCAAATTGTATGAGTATTCTGTGGTGGGGATTCCTGTGTATGTCTCTCGCGCCGTGGAGGATTATAATCGAGGAGGGCGTGTTAATCCGAACGATGTGAGATATCGTCCCGGAGGGGATCACAGCGATGAGGCAACCCGAGTATCTTCTGAATTCAGATGATGAAAGAGGGGAATTCCAAGATGCCGGTGGATTATGCGCGCACACTCCGGTGTGCCAACGCCGCGTTTAGTGGATTGATGATATTGGCGGTTGTCGGCGCCTCAGGCTACGTGCTGTGGAATGGTGTAGTGGATGCGTGGCGGTTGGGACTGATTATAGGTAGTTCAGCGGTAGCACTGTTTTGGGGAGGATACTACGTCACTTTTCGCGTGCGTGTGGATGCGCAAGGTGTGCGCATCCGCCGATTCGTGACGGACAAATTCTATGCGTGGGAGAACTTGATCCGCGCCGACGTGCAGGAATCAGACCATGACGGAATTGCACATTGTTGCATCCAGCTCTTTTTTGAGCCCGGAGACGGGGTGCGCATCAGCAGCTCCCTCTTGGACCTGGAGGAGATCCAGGCACTCGTGGAGGACATGCGCCACGCCGGTATTCTGTCGCCTGCCACGCGACCGTACTCTGCCGAGCAATCGGAGCGGGCATAGGGGTGGCGGGACTGTTTCGGCCGGGGAAGGGCTTTCTATGGCGTAAAAAGGGCGTTTTTTTCAAAAAATCCCCGCTTTTGTGCTTGAAATACTGGGGCAGGATGCTATCATGAAGACCTATGAACAAGACGCAACTCGTAGAGAGCATCCATGGGAAACTTGGTGAAGGCGCTACCAAGAAGTGCGCCGAGGCTGCGCTGAGCGCCGTTCTCGATTCCATCACCGCTGCTGTGAAGAAAGGCGAGAAAGTTCAGCTCATCGGCTTCGGTACATTTGAGATGAAGACGCGTGCTGCTCGCACGGGTCGTAATCCTCAGACTGGCGCTGCGATGAAGATCGCTGCTTCGACGACGCTTGCTTTCAAGCCCTCTTCTGTTTTCAAGAAGAAGGGTGGAAAGAAGCCTGCTAAGAAGAAGTAAAGCTCTCTCCGGATTATTTCCTCAGATTTCAGGGGCCGTCTCTGTGTGAGACGGCCTTTTTTTCTCTTGCTTTCCAGACGCTGAACGGGGTAGAATGAGAACGCGGCAGCCGTATACAAATATGAAACGACACATACTCATTACGGGAGGCGCCGGATTCATCGGCTCACACGTGGTGCGCCGTTTTGTGCGGAAATACCCGGACTATATGATTGTGAACCTGGACAAGCTCACTTACGCTGGAAATCTGGTCAACTTGCGTGATGTGGAGAAGGCTGCCAACTACAAATTCGTGCGTGGCGACATAGGAGATAGAGAACTTCTTTGCACGTTGTTTCATGAGCATAGCATCGATGGCGTGATTCATTTGGCGGCGGAGAGTCATGTGGATCGTTCCATCCGGGATCCGCTTCTATTCGCGCGCACAAACGTGCTTGGTACCCTCACCTTGCTACAGGCTGCTCGCGAGGCTTGGGAGGGAGCGTCAGCGGGCGCGCGGAGATTCCATCATGTATCAACAGATGAGGTGTATGGTGCGCTGAAGGATGGGGAGGCGGCATTCAGTGAGACGACTCGCTATGATCCCCACAGCCCGTACGCTGCAAGCAAAGCTGGTTCAGATCATTTTGTGCGCGCATACCACGATACGTACGGTTTGCCGGTGGTACTTACTCATTGTTCCAATAATTATGGTCCCTATCAATTTCCAGAAAAGTTAATCCCGCTGTGCATTCGCAATATTTGTGCAGGGGAATTGCTTCCCATTTACGGCAAGGGTGATCATGTACGCGATTGGTTGCATGTGGAGGATCACGCGGAGGCCATAGACGAGGTGTTTCACCGTGGTCGCGATGGGGAGAGTTACAACATAGGAGGTATTAATGAATGGAAAAATATCGATGTGATCAAGTTGCTCATTCGCATCGTGGATGAAGAACTTGGGAATGCGCCGGGTAGCAGTGAAAAACTCATTACTCACATCACAGATCGTGCCGGCCATGATCCGCGCTATGCCATCAATGCTCAAAAATTGCGCGAAGAACTTGGTTGGTTTCCTAAGCATTCCTTTGAATCGGGGCTGCGTGAAACTGTACGTTGGTACCTCACTCATGAGCAGTGGATGACAGACGTGACCAGCGGGGCGTATGAGCGCTACTATGAGGAGATGTACAGCGGAAGGGGGTAAAATCCCATGTGTGTGGGAGGGGGGAGGAGCACTCACGTTCCGGCATGCTTTGAGGTCTGGGAAGGAAACGGAGCGCGCCGTCCGCCGCGTGAGAACACGGTCAAGTTTTGCTCTGCCATCCCCATGAGAGGCTTTTTCGTGCTTCTTATACCTTTCCTTCCCATGCCCTTCACCCGATAAGACCCCAAGAAGCAAATACCCCCCCTGCTGAGAACGATTACGCGAACCGGGACTCGAACCCGGGACCAATAGATTAAAAGTCTACTGCTCTACCAACTGAGCTATTCGCGCATGTTTTGGTCACTCTCCCCAAGTGAGGGAGCATCCTACTTCCTTCGCTTCTGCTTGTCAAGTGAAATTCTTCATGGCTTGCGGAAAAACAGGAGGCGCAATGCCTCAAAAATAATGTCACCGAAAGGAGGTTAAAACGAGGGCAGAGGATTTTCTGTGAAAAGAGGGGGGAGGGGTTAGCAGGGGTGAAGGAGGGGTTAAGAGGGGTGAAATGAGGGGGTTATAAAAAAACAA
>CANQAC010000001.1 GCA_947589345.1 uncultured Akkermansia sp. | reverse complement strand
TAGCGTCGGGAGAGCGATACGGCAGCCCGCAACGCCTCGTCCAAAATCAGGATGTTGTGGTGCTTCGCCATCACGCGGCCCACCGCAATCATCATGAGGTGAGCCTTCTCGTCATCCGGCTCTTCAATGAGGATGTTCTGGAAGCGGCGTGTGAGGGCCGGATCCTTCTCGAAGTACTTTTTGTACTCGCTCCACGTGGTGGCGGCTATGCAACGGAACGAGCCGCGAGCCAGCGCGGGTTTGAGCAGGTTCGCTGCATCCCCCTGCCCCGCCGTGCCGCCGGCTCCCACCAGATTGTGCGCCTCATCAATGAACATGATGATGGGCACGTCCGATGCCTTCACCTCATCAATCACCTGCTTCAAGCGATTTTCAAACTCCCCGCGCATGGAAGCGCCGGCCTGGAGTCCTTGCAAATCCAGCGAAAGCAGTCGCACATTTTTGAGCATATCCGGAATATCGCCGGAGGCAATCCGCAGAGCAAGGCCCTCCACCACGGCCGTCTTCCCTACGCCGGCTTCACCGGTGAGAATCGGATTATTCTGTCGGCGTCGCAGCAGGATATCGATGATGCGCCGCACCTCTGCATCCCTGCCCACCACGGGGTCGATTCTGCCCCGGCGAGCTTCTTCCGTGAGATCGGTGCAGTATTGTTTGAGCGCTTGCTGTTTACCCATTTCGGCGGGCGCCATGGCTCCGTTTTCCGTACCCACCTCAGAGGTCGCCAGCCCGGAACCGTCTGCGGGGCTCGAGCTTTCCTCGCGACTGCCCGACGTCACGGAATAGAAGTGATCGGAGAGTTCCTCGGCCTTCACCTTGGAAAACTGTGTCGAAATATCGAGCAACGCGCGCTTCAATTCCCCGGTGCGCATGCAGGCGAGCAGCAGGTCCCCCGTGCGGATAGCGCCCCGCTTGAACATGAGCGTAGCGAGCATCCAGGCTTCCTTGATGGCCAGCTCAATTTGCGGGGAGAAATCGCGGATACTCGTCGCACCGCGAGGAAGAGCCTCCATGGCTTTCGTCAGATCCGCAGCCAGACGCGAGTTGTCCACCTCGAAGTGTCGCAGGATGAGGTGGATATCCGTCTCATCCGTTGCGAGGATCTGATTGATCCAATGCAAGAGTTCTACGTAGGGATTTCCCCTCATCTTGCAGAATACGGTGGCGCTCTCGATGGCCTTGTAGGCGACATCATCGAGTTTTCCGAACAGTTCACTGCGTTTGATTTCAGCCATGGTTTTGATTGTATTGCGGGTTTATGTAAAAGCGCATTTGATGCGACACTCCATCACGTGAGAAGATTCGGTCGGCATGAGCGTATCGCAGCCCAATCCTGTATTCTGCCCCAGAGTCAATGGCGGCATTCCCTCTGTTTTCACCCGGAACACCAGCTCCCAGTGCAGAGGACGCTGTCCCATCATCTTGAGCCACGAGATAAGCCTTGCGTAGCTCTTGCCGCCGGGCGCCAGTCGTCGGAACTGAGCGTAGCTGACGGGACCGATCACCACATCCACCCGATCCGTGACGCTGCGCTGCTTGCTGCCGAGGAGGGTGGTGCGGCCCAACTCGCAGACCCCCGGCTTCCCCAGTCGGCAGTGCATACTCTCGCCGATGCGCATGAAGCCCGGCACAAATTGACGCAACCTCACGGGTACGTTGAAAAACTTCCTTAGCAGTTTGCAAACGCTGCGGGCCTCCCCCTTGCGCGCCAATTCCCGCGCATACGCCACAGGAGCCGGGGTCGGCAGAGGAGAAGAAGTCCGGACCCGAGGCATGCCGCAGAGCGTCTCTGCCGCCCGACTCAGAAAATCTCGCTGAGCGTTGTCGTAGCTCACAGCCGGTTGAGCCCGGGTGCCGCCGCGGTAAAAAAGAGCAATCAGGCGGTCATGGAATATGTCCAAAAACCGCTGCATGGACAAGTCGTAAAAATGTCGACTCCGCTCATAAGCGTACTCCGTGAGAGCCAGCGGCAAGGCTCCGTTGGGACCGAACAGACCGAAGAAGTACACCTGCATCGTGCTCACTTGTCCGGAACCAAGCACGACATCATAGATCTCCGAAGGAGGAAATTGAAGATGCGGAATCTGCGCAAAGCGCATCACCGGCTCCTGCCCGGCCGCAGGCTCTCCGATGCGCGGCCTGTCGGGCAGCAACTGCTCCATTCTACGCACTGCGGCGTAGAATGAATAGGCGCCCGGTCGTGCCGCCAGCGCCCGCGTGAAGTCATTTTTCACGCTCTTGCTGCTTGTCGGAACCATGAGTGGAGAGGTTGAGTTGATGCACTGATACACACTTCGATAAAACTATTCAGCTCACAAAGCTCCAGCAGCCAGGCTGCCAAACTCCGGGCAAACATGTAAATGCCATCGCCGTACACCTTGTCGTTGAGCCCTACGTGAATGCGCCATCCGCGCACAACACACAAATCGCCCTGCACGACCAGCGTACGCGTCGTCGTGTCGATTTTTGCCGTTTCGATTCCCTGAATGAGTTGTTGCGCGGCTTGCAAACCACTATGCTGATGCTCCAGCAACATGCGCAAAACGCCCGGCAGGGCATCGCTGCCGTAGGCTGCCAGTGTGCCGGGGTTCAGTCGCGCCAGGGCCAGTCCCACCCAGTGCGCGGTATTCCGGAGCAGCATGCCCTGAGGGAATGTGGGGCCACTCAAAAACTTGGCGGTGGCGCCGGCAGTCGTCAACGCGCTATCTTTCCGCACAAAGAGCGGGAGGTCGCGGTTGGAGCAGAGACCGCTCACGCTGATGCTGCCAATCTGATCTCGGTACTTGGTGTACCCCGGACCGGAAAAGCGCAGGTAGGCTTCAGTGCCGACGTAGGAGCTCAAGCGTCCGCGTGGCGGAGCAATGGGGCGCGCGCGGTGCAGACTCATGTAGTCGAGACGTTCTTCGCCGGTGGGCATTGATTCATCGCTCGCCGTGTAGAAAGGATAGATGTCAAAGAGCTTCTCATTTTCCTCCGTGTAGGCAGCGCCGCTGTACACTTGTAAAACTTCGTAGTCGGATGCAGCTGTAGCATCCGCCACCAGGTGCTCCGCGTCCCTCCACGACGGGATCACACGATCCAAGCGTCGCTCAAAAGCATTGATGACCCGCGCGCAATTCGTCTGGAGCCCCGGAGCCTCCTGCAGCAGCAGACGCAGGCGTTCCGGCAAGGCCTTGCGCAGCATCAACACCACCGAACACTCTCCGTCATCCGGCAACAAACCCCGCAGACCGCGAATGGATAAGAAGGCCTGCTGTTCTGGCAGGAGAAAATATTCAGCGACCGGCGACAAGCCGCCGTCCGGCGATTCCATCAAATCCTCCGTGAGCATGGAGGCCGGCAGCATGCGTTCCTCTTCGCCGTACCGAAGGAGAATACCGGAGCAATCCGTCAGCAAAGCATGCATCAAGACGCCTGCCGCTGATTCCGGAAGATTCACGAAAAATCGAACGTCTTCACCACGCCCGCGGGTACACTGCAGGACGAGTTCCACTCCCCCGACCGCTCTCACCCCGTGCCTGCGTGCAACGGGCAGTAGTTCCGTCTCTGCGTAGCGCGTCCTCAGAACATGGAGTCCGTTAAACACCACGTCCTCGCGCAAGGCGTAGCGGCAAGCTGTCTTTTCCGGCAACGAAGTCGGCGCCTCAAAGACGCAGCCGGTCGGCAAATGAGACGTTTCTGAGTCCGGGGTGATCTGAATGACGGCCCGGGAAGCCACCGGCGCGTTGTATTCGGGAGCGATCCGGTTGAGGAGCTCTTCCGGGAACTCCTCCAGCCCGTCGTCCATTTTGCGCGCAATGCGAGCCGTCAGGAATGCCACCCCTTCCAGCAGGCGTTCCACGTACGGGTCGGGGCTCTCGCCCTCGCCCAGCTGCAAGCGTCGAGCTACCTTGGGATACTCCGCCGCAAAGCGTTTGGACGCGCGGCGAAGCTCGTCGAGCTCATTCTCGTAATACCTGAGAAACTCATCATCCATCGTGTACCTGCAGCCTTACGGATTCATCGTTGTTTTACCAGTCTCCACATCGACACGCAGCCGGAAGAACACCTCCTGGTCCAGGGGTCGGACGGCCAACCTGCTGAAGATATCCAGGTGGACCGCCGTTTTATCATGTTTTGAGTAGTCATCCCGCACAACCACATGAGTCTCCGCTGCATCCAAGCGGGGTTCAAAAAGCTCGATGGCTCGGCGCACACCTTGCGCGATGATTTCCGAGCGTTCTGCCGTCACCACATTTCCGGCGCAAGAATCAATGCCATAGTGATAGCCGGAGGCAGCAACTTCCGGGTAATTCTTCGTGAGATACTCGGTTTCCGTGGGAGCCGTGTGAGAGTTGAGCAGCATCTCCATGTTCAACAGGATGTCGCTTTTGAGCTGCTCGGGAGAATACACCTGATCGTACCCCTCATCCGACTCCGAAAAGGGCTGCTCATCCGTCAGCCTCGTGAGAAGACAAGGCAAATACTTCCGCGAGCTTGGCTGATTGATTGCAACCGGCATTTCCGTCCCTTATCGCTTACGAATCGAACTTCAAACTCCTCTCCGTAAAAATGGGGTGCAGCCCGTCATCCGAATTCCAACACCGTTGCCCCCTCCCCACGTAGAGTCCATCTCCGCACTCCTGCCACTCCGTCTCCTTGGCCATGAGCAGTTGTCCATCACTCTCACCACCGTGGGGGTAGCGTCCCGGCATCCGCCCAACCAATATCTCTCCCCCACGGAAACGCAGCCTTACGTGCGGCCACACCACCTCCACGGGGTGTGTAGGCGGCGCTATCTCCACACTCTGCACCTGAGCCTGCTCCACGAGCTTGTACTGTCCGTCGCAGATGCACTCCAACACCCCGCTCAAACGAACATCACCGTCCAACAACCATTCCCGACGGGTTCCATCAGTGAGGGTAACCCCGGTACCCGGCAACACATCCAACACCTCCATGCAAACCGCCGCACCGGAGGCAGCATCCCCGGCAGCGAACGCCGCAACAGCCTGCGCCAACTTTTCGGCATAGGCCGGCGGCGCGTCTACCCAATCCGGACGAGATTGACCGGCAAAGTAGGATTCGCGCTGCTTCTCCGCGGCAATAAGCCCCGTGAGCGTGGTACAAAACATAGCGGATGCCGGGTTGAGTTTCAGGAGGGCATCCGCCTGCTGAGCGGCACGGTCCCACTCGCACTCCATGCAAAGCACTTGCACAAACAGGGCGCGAGCCGCCGCATCAGTGGGGGCCGCCGCCACCTGAGCCGCGGCCGCTCGATGCAAGCCCTGCAAATCTCCGGCGCTGTATAGTTGCTCGATGTTCATCGATGAGTCTTATAAGCGGAAAAGGCCGACAGAACCCGCCGCGGCGGATACCGTCAGCCCTTCCGGTTTTATCTATTTGATCAGACGGCTTGATCTGTTGCGACGTTCCAGCCGGCAGCCACATCACCACCGAGTTCTCCGGTCGTCTTGAAGGTGTGAGTCGTCCACTTATACTGTTCGGCCACAATGCTCACTTGTTCGACAAGGCGCAGGGCAGCAGCATCACGTCCCACTCCGGCCAGTTGAGTATCGGTGCACACAGGGGCGTCCACCGTTACGACCTTCGCCTCGGTGACGCGAGCGTTGGTCAGCTCTACCTCATAAAGCTTCTGCTTGGCTCCGCCGATCTGTGCGCAAACCTCCAGCTTGACGCTCGCGATGTTTTGTCCGCTCATGCAAGCTTTCTGCAGGTTGGGGGTCGCTTTGTCCAGCAGATGAACAAAAACGAGCGGAGCCAGTACGCCGCGTCCGGCAGCATTGGTCTGGTTAGCAAATTGGGTCTCCTGACTCGAACCGTGAGAGAACGAGACCACGTCGATCCAATTGGAGTGCGCCGTGTCGGTGGATTGCCCCTCGATACCGTCAATTTGTACGTAGGAATTGAATGCCATAATTTGAGTAATATTTAGGGTGAGAATTGAATGTTGTTATTTTCTCTCGCTGGGTAACTTGGTCACCAAGCGCAGGGAAGCGGTTAGTCCTTCCAGCTGGAAGTGCGGACGCAGGTAGAATTTGGCAGAATAGTAACCGGGGTTGCCTTCGACGTCCTCCATCACTACATCAGCGGCAGCCAGCGGATAACGGGCCTTCACGGATTCGTCCGCGTTCGGGTCAGCCGTCACATAGCCGGCTATCCAATTAGAAAGCCACTTCTGCATATCGTCTTTGCTCTTGAAGGAGCCGACCTTGTCTCTCACGATGCACTTGAGGTAGTGCGAGAAACGGCTCGTCGCGAAGATATACGGCAAGCATGCCGAGAGGCGGGAGTTGGACGTGGCATCCGGGTCATCGTACACGGTCGGGTTGTTCAGGGTCTGTCCCCCCATGAACACGGCATAGTCCGTATTCTTCCAGTGGCAGATAGGCAGGAATCCGTTTTTGGAGAGTTCTGCCTCCCGGCGGTCCGTAATGGCTATCTCGGTGGGACACTTCATGGCCACGCCTCCGTCGTCCGTGGGGAAGGTGTGGCACGGCAACGATTCCACCATGCCGCCTGACTCCACCCCGCGTATGGATGCGCACCAACCATACTTCTTGAAGGAGCGATTGATGTTGGCGCCCATGGCATAGGCGGCGTTCATCCACGTGTAGGCCGAGTTGTCTCCGGCTCCGGTTTCTTCCTCAAAGGCGAACCCTTCAACGGGAGTTGTCTTGGCCCCGTATGGCAGGCGAGCCAGCACGCGCGGCATGGTCAGCGCGATGTAGCGGCTGTCGTCCGACTCGCGCAGACTTCTCCAGGCCGCGTATTCCGGCGTCTGGAAGATCTTGCTGAGGTCACGCGGATTGGAAAGCTCCTGCCAGCTGTCCATATTCATGAGGGCGGGATCGGCGGCGGATATCATGGGGCAATGCGCCGCAGCGCAGATACGTCCCATCCCCTTGAGGATTTCCACATCCTTGGGCTGATGGCTGAAGTAATAGTCAGCAATCAGGGCGCCGTACGGCTCACCGCCGGGAGAGCCGAACTCGTTTTCATAGAGCTTCTTGAAGATCGGGTCCTGGTCCCACGCCGCACCCTTGTACTTCTTGATGCTCTTGGCAAGTTCGTCCTTGGAGACATTGAGCACGCGAATTTTGAGGTGTGTATCCGTCTCCGTGTTACTCACGAGATAGTGCAGCCCGCGCCACGCGCTCTCCAACTTCTGGAAGTCCGGGTGGTGAATCACTGCATTGATCTGGGCGCTCAGCTTCTTATCCAGCTCCGCGATCATCCCCTCCACGGTGGATATCACATCGTCCGAGATGACATTGGCCTTGCCGAGAGCCTGCGTAGCGAGCGTTCCGACAGCTTGCTGCACGGCGCTCTTGGCTTTCTCGCTCTTGGGTCGAAATTCACGATCGAGCAATGCCTCGAAATCGTTGAGCTCCACCACCTCAGTGGCTGCCGCCTGGGTTTGAGTCTGTTTTTCCGCCATGGCTTTTATGCGTTTTCTTGGGGTTCGTCTTTCTTAGTAGCCTTCTGCTCGGAAAGAGCCTTCAGCAAACTCGGATCCTTCAAAATCTTCCCAATCAGCTCCTCGGCTCCCGCCTTGCCATCCATGTAGGATACCAACGCTGCAAGCTGCTTGCGCGCCTCCAGCAGGTCCGATACTCCCGGGATCTTCGCGGCGACAGCGTCCGGATTGAAGTCCTCCATGCTCTTGAAGGTCAGGTCCACCCCGATACTGCCCTCCTCGCCGATCACGTTCGGCACCGAGAATGCTACCCGGGGCTTCATGCTCTCCATGCGCTCATTGAAGTTATCCCCATCAATCTCCATAAATCCCCGTTCCGCAAGCGGCGGCAACTCCTCGTTGGACTTGCCTGACAAATCGGAAATCACCCCCATGACGAAGGGCAAGTCGACTTTCTTCTCGGCTCCATATAGCTCGACATCGTACTCAATCTGTACGCGCGGAGCCCTGTTCCGCCCGATGAATTTTTGACTGCTTCCAGACATATCTGTTGTTGGTTGGTGGTACGTTTTGCGTTGAGAGCTATCTATTTTTGCTCCCCCCGCGCAGTTAGTTTAACTCTTTTTAAAAGAGATGTCCTGTCGTAAATTGTTAAACCGCTTTTGATGAGCGCTTTATGATTTATACAATGCAATTTTTCCGCCCATGTGCTTTGTCTCCCTTTTGACCTTGCCCTTTCCCTAGCTACTTTTTTTAAGTCTTTTTGAACTTTTAGGCTGGATATCTCTTTTAAAAAGAGATGCGCACGCTCAACTTACCGTCACTGAACTAATAAGGCAGGAAAAATCCTCCTCCGATCAACCAAGGCTGCAACTCGACGCTCGCCACCGCCGACCGAACCGCCGTCGTGGAATCCACGCCCCAATTCGGCCTTCTTCGCCATTCAGTCTTACCGCGTCAAGCGGGCGCTCGCCCGGCCTCTGCCCTCTCGGCGTCAGAAGCCGAAGCGCACACCCACGGAAGCGTTCCAACTGCTGCTGTGAGCGCGGAGGTAGGCATTGGCGTCCAGAGTCATGTCCATGACCTCCGTCACCGGGATGATCACGTTGCCGCCGAATTGCAGAGCCGTGCTTCCCGTGCGTGAGCCGTACACTCCCGTGGCATAGCCGGGGTTGGCTTGCAGAGCCACATCGGCCTTGGCTCGCCTCTCTCCGAAGTCCTGAGCCACTGCAGCGCGCAACTCGGTGCGAATGGTGCGGTTAAGAGCCTCACCTGCATCCGCCAGCATCAACCAGCGCGCGCCGAGCGCGAGGGTAGCGAGCGTCAGGTCCTGCTCTCCCACATTCAAACCGGTCCGATCCACGCTGCTCTCTGCGTAGCCCCTCACCACCCCGTGCATCAGAGACGCCGTGGCGAAGGGTTGCACCACGCGCGTGGAATCGCGATCCAACGGCACGTCGTAGCTGAGTTCGTAGAGCGCACCCAGCGAATAGCCATCCGTCTTGCCGCGCGTCATGTAGCTGCCCTCGCCGTAATTCACCGTGCGGTTCAATTTGGCGTCATTCAACGCGGCGGATACGACAAAAGTGTGCGCCCATCGGTCGTCCCGCGCGCGTTCCCACAGGCTCACCGTGTAGCTGTCCCAGTCCCCCTTGGCGGTGTCGGAGGCGTTGGCGGTGAGATCGCCGTAGAGCGCGGAGATCGAAAGACCGGCCACCGTCTCCTCGCTGAGGCGCAGGTCGATTCCGGTCGCACCGCCCCAGGCGTTCAGACGGTACCCGCTCTCATCTCCGCGCGTGTGCTGTTCGTGGAAATGTCCGAGTCCTTCCACCCAGGCATGCAGTCCGCGCACGTCCCGACGCGTGAGCATCGGCTCTTCCCGCGCGTCGTCCTTCCATCCCTTCACCAGGATCACGCGGTAGGGACGCGTCTTTTGCTCAATGCTCTCGTAGGGGGCGGACACCGCCTGCGCGTGGTTGCGCACGCTCTGCATCCGGCTGCGCATCACATCCCTCTGCGCCGCACTCAGCGATGTCACCGTGCTTCCCGCCACGGCTGCCATGATGCGTCTCGCTTCCGCCGGGTCGCTCTCCAAGGTATCGGCCACGCGCGCCGACATGGCGCTCAGGACGCCCTCATCGACAAAGAGGTCGAGCACCTGCGACGTTTCCCAGAGCAGATTCGCGCCGGCGTGGGAGTTGTGAGAGTTAGCGACTCCGTTGAAAAGACTCGCCGTGCGATACTTACCGTTCAGGTACACGGTTCCCGTTGTTTCATCCACCCCGAGCCACGCCCCCGTGAAGTACACGCGGAAGAGACCGCGCAGCTCCACCACATCGAGGCGGCGCGTGATTTCGGGTGAGGACTCTTCCGCCGGCCCCATCTCCTTGTTCCCCTCGCTCGTCGCCTCATCGCCTCCGGCCAACCCGTTTTCCTCGGGAGCGCTGACGCTGTACAGCTCCGGCTCGCCCGTTTCCTCCCCCGTGGTATCGACTCTTTCATCGTCCGCCGTGTAGGCGCCCAGCACAACCTTGCTGCCCTGCATCACCTTGACATTCACCAGATCTCCGCGCTTTGATGAGAATCCCTCTCCCAGACTCTCCAGCACAAAGTGCGCGTTGTCCTCAATGTAGATGGTTCTGTTCGTTTCCAGCATGGTGGCATCGTGCTCATCCCACAGCCGGTCCGAGTTCATGTTAAACACAAGCTCCGTGGTCGAATCATCGCGGAATACGATGTCCTTCTCCACATGGATTCCCGCTCCGCCCCGTCCGCTCGCCTCCTCGTTGGCGGCCTCAATGCGCAAGGTCCCTCCCTGCCCGTTTTCCACGCTTCTGTAACTCGGGCCCCCCACGGACGGAAGCGTCTCCTCTCCCGAGCGGGCCGCTCTCGCCCCCTGCAGCGTCAGCTCACCTCCACCCTGCACGTGCAAGTCGGCTTCACTGCCACGAACTTCGCCCGTGAGCGTCTGCTGCCCCGCCACGGTCAAACTCCCGGCCAGCGTACCGCCGAAGCTTCCTCCACTCCCCTTCACGATGACATTATCAGCGAAGAGGCTTCCCTGCCCGTTCAATCCCTGCAAATGGAGTTCACCGGACGCGGTCAGACTCCCCTCGCTCCCCAGCTCCAGCGCGGGGCCATCCATCTGCACTCCCTCGCCGAGCTGCACCTCCCCGTCCACCACCAGTCTCCCGCCGCCGGTGATGCTGCCCCGGTCATCGCTCATATCGGAGTCGCCGGTGAGAGTGAGCGTCCCATCCACCTGCAATTCTCCGCTCGTTTCATTTCCCTCCTCGTCAATACTGCCCAGCTTCAGCTCGCCCACGCTGCTGCCTTGCCCCTCCAGAGCCAGCGTTCCATCGGCCACGGTCAGCTTATCTTCCGTCCGCAACTTGCCACCCACGGTCAACTTTCCTTTGCCGCTCTTGAGCAGGTCGGCGCTCCCCGTCCCTTGATCTTCCCTGGTCACCGTGAGGTTGCCGCCCAATTCGGTGTCGGTGTCCTCATCGTTGTGCAACTCCACCGTGATGTTACCCTCGCCGCTCTTTTCAATGTTGAGATCGGTCTGCCTGCCCAGACTATCCACATTCCTGAGCACGCTGTTCTCCACCGCGTCCTCCTGCACGTTCAGCTCGAGCGTCAAATCCTCATCCACGATAACTCCCTTGTAGCGGCCCAGCTGCAACGCACTGTCCACCACGCGTCCATCCTCACCGACAATATACAAATCCTCCGTGCTGCCGCTGATGATGAGTGAGCCTCCCTTCACGGACTCCACGGCGAAGCCCAGCTTCTCCAACACCTCGCGGAACATGAAATGCTCCTGCACCCAGGTCAGGTCATCCTTCCCACCTGTCACAAAATCGCCGTTGGTGAAGAGCAGTTCAAAGTTTTCTTGCTTGCGCAACCCGGCCAACACGTCCGCACTCAAATCCAGCAGCAGCGTCATATTGCCCTCGAGCGCCACGTGCCCTCCTGTCCCGTTGAATTCGATGAGCGCCTGCGCTTCCTGCTCCCCGTAATTCGTGTTGCCGACCGCCACGCGCATGCTGTGGTCGCCGTGCAAGGTCAGCGTGCTTCCCTCCTTCAACCGGGTGAGTCGCACTTCTCCCTTCGTCTGCACGTCGGTGATGCGCGCGGCATCCACCCCGCCCAGCTCCAGATCACCCGTGTACGCATCATCCGTTTGGATGGTCAGGCTTCCCGCGTAGTTCTCCGCATTCTCCAGCTTGCCGCCTCTCATCAGCACACTGCCGCCCGCCTCCTGGCCTCCCATGTCGTAGGCGCTCGCCGCACCCTCCAGGGTGACGCTCCCCGCCATGCTGCCGCCGCTCAGGATAATTCCTGCGCCGTCCTTGAGCTGGATATCCACACCTTCACCGATGCTTCCCGCGCTCTGCGTGAGGCTCGTCCCCGTCCCGCTCAGCTCCATACTCCCGCCGGTGATGCTGCCTTTCGTCTCCATCGTGGCTCCCTCGCTGAGCGTGAGCTCCACCCCGGAAAGACTTCCTCCCGTCTGCGTGAACTTGACTCCCTCACCGCTCAAGGCGATGCTCCCGCCCGTCACACTCCCGCCCGCTTCCATGGCGGCGCCTTCCGTCAGGGAGAAATCCGCATCGCTGATGCTGCCGTCCTCTTGCACGAATGTCGTCCCCGTCCCGCTCAGTTGGAAGCTCCCGCCGGTGATTGAACTTTCCCCTTGTTGTTTCATCTGCGCGCCGCCGGTGAGTTCCGTTTTCTGCACCGTGTAGCTCACCTCCCCCGCCAGAGTGAGACTTGCCTCACTTCCCAGCTCCACCGCGCCCGTGCCGGTGATGCTCCCTCGGCTCTCCTCCGTCATAACGCTCGTCCCCGTCAGGGTGAGTGTCCCGTCCACCTGCAATTGACCGCTCGTCTCATATCCTGCCTCGTCCGTGCCGCCCATAGCCAGCGACCCGATGCTGTTTCCCTCCCCCTCCAGCTCAAGAACACCCTCGCTCATCCGCACTGTGCCAGCGGTGGTCACGTCCCCATGCACGGTCAGCGTGGCGTTGCCCGTTTTCTCGAGGGTAGCCGCTTCCAATCCCTCGCCTTCCACCTCGATGTCCCCGTAGAAGTCTGTGTCACCGTTGTTCTGATGTTCGTTGGTGTGGGCATTGTGCAACTGCACGGTGTGATTGGCTGTAGCTTTCGCCTCCGTCCGCACGATAAAGTCACCTTCTCCCGATTTATTTTGCAGCTGGTTCACGATGGTGGGCGTCTCCTCCGGCGTGGTTGGCAGTGTGAGGGTCAAATCTTCATCCGCAAACACCGCGCTGTATCGGTTCAGCAAATCCGCCACATCCACGCTCTGACCATTGCGTGACGTGATCCATATCCCGTCCGTGCTGCCCGTGAGCACCAAGCGTCCGCCGTGTACATCGTCCAGCAGCAGCACCTTGATACCATCTATTCCGGCTTTCAACCCGAAGTGAGCTTGCAGCCACGCTTCCAACTTCTCCTGACCAACGGGCTTCCCGCTGAAGCTGCCGTTGGTGAAGAGAATCTCCAGCTGCCCTTCAATGCCTTTCAGCACCTCCGAGTTCAGGTGCAGTTGCAACGTTCCGCCCTCTTCAAAGGCGATCTGCCCGTTGCCCCCCCGGAATTGCACCATCGAGCTCGCCTCCTGCCCTTCCCGGTACACGTGTTCGACTCCCACCACCATCTTGCTCTCCCCGTCACGGAAAGTGAGCTTGCTGCCGCTCTTCAAGTCGTGCAGTTCGGTCTGGGAGGAACCCGTTACGACCTTGGTGATGCACGCGGCATCCACCCCTCCCAGCTCCAATGCTTCCGTGTATTCCGTCGCCGTTTCAATGCTCAGCTCGCCCTCGAACGCCCCGGCATCCTCCAGCTTCCCGCCCTTCATCAGCACGCTGCCACCCGCCGTCTGACTTCCCATGTCGTAGACGCTCGCCGCGCCCTCCAGGGTGACGTTCCCCGCCATGCTGCCGCCGCTCAGTGCGAGCCTCGCTCCGTCCTTGAGCGTGATCTCCACATCTCCATCAATAGTTCCCTCGCTCTGCGTGAAGCTCGTCCCCGTCCCGCTCAGGGTAAAGGTTCCTCCCGTGACGTTGCCACTCGTCTCCATCGTGGCTCCCCCGCTCAGCGTGAAGACACCGTCGCTGATTTCTCCCCCGTTTTGCGTCAACACCGCCCCTTCATCCAAGGTGAACTCCACACCCGAGATGCTGCCGTCCGTCTGCGTGAAGCCCGTCCCCTCCCCGCTCAGTTCGTACGTGCCACCCGTGATGTTGCCGCCTTGGCTCATCGTGGCTCCCTCGCTCAGCGTGAAGTCGCCGTTGCTGATTGCCCCCGCCCCCTCCATCTTCGTGCCGCTCCCACTCAGGGAGAAACTGCCACCGGAAATCTTGCCATCGTTCCGAAGAGAGGCTTTCCCACTCAACGTGAAGGTACCATCTGTGATGCTCCCAGTGCTCTGCGTCAAGGTTGCTCCCTCATCCAAGGTGAACTCCACACCCGAGATGCTGCCGCCCGTCTGCGTGAAGCTCGTCTCCTCCCCGCTCAATTCGTACGTGCCTCCCGTGATGCTGCCGCTCTGGCTCATCGTGGCTCCCTCGCTCAGCGTGAAGGCGCCGCTGCTGATTGCCCCCGCCCCCTCCATCTTCGTGCCGCTCCCACTCAGGGAGAAACTGCCGCCGGAAATCTTGCCTCCATTCCGGAGAGAGGCAGCCCCACTCAGCGAGAAGGTTCCACCCGCAACCTCGCCACCGCTCTGCGTCAAGGTTGCTCCCTCATCTAAGGTGAACTCCACCCCCGAGATGCTGCCGTCCGTCTGCGTGAAACTTGTCCCTACCCCGCTCAATCCGTACGTGCCTCCCGTGATGCTACCGCCCTGGCTCATCGTGGCTCCCTCGCTCAGCGTGAAGGCGCCGCTGCTGATTGCCCCCGCCCCCTCCATCTTCGTGCCGCTTCCACTCAGAGAGAAATTGCCGCCGGAAATCTTGCCTCCGTTCCGGAGGGAAGCGCCGTTCTCCAAGGTGAAGGACCCACCACTGATGCGCCCCTGTTCGCCCTGCGCGAGGCTGGTGGTTGCTCCCTCCAGGGCGATCGTTCCGCCCTTGATCCATCCCCCGCTTTGCTCCATCGTCGCTCCTTCGGAAAGGTTCACCTCCGCCCCTTCGCGGATATCGCCGCCGACCTGCACGAATTCCGACCCCTTCACATCCAGTGTGGCGGTGGCGCCGTCCTCCTTCCCGCTGCCCAGGAATCCATCCTCCATGGTGAAGCTACCGTTGTTTTCCACCGCGATGCTCACCGACGACTCTCCGCCGCCGATCTGTCCGTCCCCCATGCTCACAGTCACGCCGTCTATCTCCAGACTCTCCCCCCCCTCCATATCCAGCGTCACACCGTCCAGTTTAACCGCACCGGACAGCGAGAGCTCACCGTCCCAATCCAGCTCACCCGGTCCGCTGATGCTGCCCGTCGCCAACGCGTTGTTCCCCATGGTCAATTTCGCCTTGTCCGACAAGACAAGTCCCGCACCATCCTTCACCTCCAGCGACCCCACGCTGCTGTCCGCTCCCCCTAGCTCCAGCGTGCCTTTCTGTACCTCCAGCGAACCGGGAGTCGTCAGGTTGCCTCCCACCGTCAGTTTTTCCGTTCCTGTCTTAATCAGGCTTAGCTCTCCCGCATCTTTCCCCACCGTCACCGTCAGGTTGCCGACAAAGTTGCGGTACGAATTCAGCTCGCTGTCCTCCGTGTTGTTCAGTTCGAGGGTCAACGCGTACTCGCCGGATTTGTTGACGATCAGGTCACCGGTTTCATCACCAGCCCCGCTTAGCAGGTTGTGGATCACGCTGTTCTCTTCCGGCTTTTCCTTCACATTGAAGTTCAGAGTGAGGTCGTCATCTACTACCACAGCGGCGTAGCGTCCGAGCTGCAAGGGACTCGTCACGGTTTGTCCATGGGCAGTGACGATATAGATATCCTCCGTGCTGCCGCTGATGAGCAACTTGCCTCCCTCAATGCCCACCACAGCGTAACCGAGGCTCTCCAACGTCTTGGTGAAGTGGATGTGCTCCTTTACCCATTCCTTCCACGCTTTCACACTCTCCTCATCGTCCATGTTCAACTCCGGCACCTCCGAGATGACGCCATTGGTGAAGTAGAGCTCCACGCCGCCCTCCTGCTTGCGCAGCGCGGCGATCACCTTCGCATCCAATTTCAGCTCGAATCCCACACTGCCCTCGTCCTCCCCCTCCGCAAAGGCAATCGTGCCTCGGTCCTCTTCAAATTGGATGAGATAGGTTTTGCTTGACTTCTCGTAATTCAAGTTGTTCGTACTCACCGCCATGCTGTTCTCGCCGCTCAGGGTCAATGTACTTCCCGCTTTCAGCCCCGTGAGGTAGGTGTCGCTCCCCTGCGTGTTAATGCTCGTGATGCACGCGGCATCCACCCCGCCCAGCTTGATCTCCCCGCTGTACGAGCTCCCCGTCTGCACCGCCACATGCCCCTGAAAACTCCCGCCTTTCACCAGCTGCCCGCCTTCCATCGTCACTGTCAGGTCGCTCGCATTCGCGTTGCCCAGGTCCAGCACAGCCTTATCTTGCAGGGAGACGCTGCCGCTCGCCCCCGCGCTGCCGATGCCCAGCCGCGCGCTGTCCTGCAATCGGAAGTCCCCCTGCATCGCGCTGCTGCTGTTGTTCGTGAACGCCGCTCCCCCTTCCAGCGTCGTGTTGCTCACGCTGTAGCTCACCGACCCGTCCAGCGTAAGGCTCGCGCCCGTGCCCATCTCCAGATCGCCCGTGCCGGTGATGGTTCCCGTACTCGCCTCGGTCATCGCCGTGGTTCCGGTCAACCGGAGCGTACCTGCCACATCCAGCTTACCGCCGCCCATAGCCAGCGATCCGATGCTGTTCCCTTCCCCCGCCAGCTTCAGCGTCCCTGCGCTCACCTGTACCTCGCCGCCCGTGGTCACGTTGCCACTCACCGTGAGCGATGCGCTCCCGGTCTTCTCCAGAATGGCTGTCGCTCCGCCCCATTCCTCCACGCGGATATCCCCACCGAAAACCGTGTCCCCGTTGATCCCGTTCTCATCCGTGTGCTCATTGACCAGCTGCACCGTCAGTCCCGCCACACTCTTCACGATCAGGTCCCCCTTCCTTCCGCCGCTCTGCAGCTGCCGCACGTGCATCGTTCCCGCTTCCCCGGGATTCAACGTCAGATCCACATCCGCCTGCACCTGGTTGAACTTGTCGAGGCGCGTGACGCTTGTCACCTCCTGCCCGTTGCGCGAGGCTATCCAAATACCGTCTGTATTGCCATATAAAAGAAGCTTTCCCCCATCCACATCTTCGATATACTTCAGGCTCAAGTCCTCCAACCCGGCGCCCAGCACAAAATGCTCTTCCAGCCAGCTCTCTATATCTTCCGTCGGCACACCACCGATGGTCCCATTCGTCAGCCAGATCTCCTTCCTGAAGTCACCTTTTTCCTTATCCTTAGAGAATACCCCGGCAGCAAAGTTCAGCACCACCGCGCCATCCTCAGCAAAGGCAACGCTCCCACTGCCGTCCGTAAAGTTCAGAATGTACCCGTCGCGCGCCTCCCCGTCTACATCACTCATATGCCCGCTGCCCACGGTGATGCTGTCCCCCTCGTGGAAGCTGAGCGTGCTTCCGTTCGCCATCTCGGTGATGCTGGTGGCGGCTCCTGCTATCGTCACGCTCTCAATGCGCGCTGCATCCAGCCCTCCCAGCGATACCTTCCCGCTGTACTTCGATCCCGTATCGATCTTCACGTTCTTTGCGTAGCTCCCCGCGTTGGTCAACTTCCCGCCGTGCATGATGATGTCCAGCGTCCCCTTATTGCCGTTCAAGTCATACGTCGCATGGTCATTCACGGTAATATGCCCCGCCCCTTTCAATGCCGTCGAGTGCGTATAATTCGCGTAATTCACCAAATTAAAATACCCACCATCCTCCACGGTGAAACTCGAATTGTCTCCTATCGTCCCGCGGCTGTAGTTATAATTGCCACCATTCTCCACTGTAATCGTTGCTCTGGAGCGAGGGTTGCAGGCAATATCCCCCCCACTCTGCGTAAACGTTCCACCATTCTCCACTGTAATCGTTGCGCTGGAGCCGTTGTTGTAGGCAATATACCCCCCACTCTGCGTAAACGTTCCACCATTCTCCACTGTAATCGTTGCGCTGGAGCTGGGCAAATAAGCTATCATCCACCCACTCTGCGTAAACGTTCCACCATTCTCCACTGTAATCGTTGCGCTGGAGTTGTAGGCTATAGTCCCTCCACTCTGCGTAAATGCGCCACCTTTCACTGTAATCGTTGCGCTGGAGCCGTTGTTGTAGGCAATATACCCTCCACTCTTCGTGAATGTGCCACCTTCCACTGTAATCGTTGCGCTGGAGCCGTTGTTGTAGGCAATATACCCTCCGTCTCTCTGCGTGAATGTGCCACCTTCCACTATAATCGTTGCGCTGGAGCCGTTGTTGTAGGCAATATACCCTCCACTCTGCGTGAATGTGCCACCTTCCACTGTAATCGTTGCGCTGGAGCCGTTGTTGTAGGCAATATGCCCTCCACTCTGCGTGAATGTGCCACCTCCCACTGTAATCGTTGCGCTGGAGCCGTTGTTGTAGGCAATATGCCCTCCACTCTGCGTGAATGTGCCACCTTCCACTGTAATCGTTGCGCTGGAGTCACTGGCAATATACCCTCCACTCTGCGTGAATGCGCCACCTTCCACTGTAATCGTTGCGCTGGAGTCGCTGGCAATATACCCTCCACTCTGCGTGAATGCGCCACCTCCCACTGTAATCGTTGCGCTGGAGTCGCTGGCAATATACCCTCCACTCTGCGTGAATGCGCCACCTCCCACTGTAATCGTTGCGCTGGAGTCGCTGGCAATATACCCTCCACTCTGGTTGAACCTTCCCTCTTGAATCACCAACTCACCATCAGTGGAAAGAGTGCCGGAGAAAGTGAAAACTCCGGCGCCCGTTTTACGCAACTCTGCCCCGCCAGTGACCGTTATATCGCCCGCCATCGTTGATTGAGAGAATTCATCGGGATTGTTCAATTCCACAATCACTTCCTCGGCGCCGTTCACCTAGAAACCACTCCCGGTGTCATCATCCGTTAAGTAATATGCCTTGGTTGTGCCAGGAGTGGACAGGGTTAAAGTCATGGCCTGATCCACAATCACACCGGATGTATAACTGTCCAAGTGTGAAGCTTCATTGACACTTGTCCCATTGGACGAGGCGATCCAGAGTTTGTCCATCCCTGATGCCGTCAATTTCCATCCATTTTCCCCCCCCTGCTTAAGAGAAATTTCTAATCCCAAACTTTGGATTGCGTTCTCCCACCCGGTTACATCACTGGCATTGGTGAGCCAGTATTCAACATCTTGTTTTAAATCCTTCCAATTGAATTTGATGTACAAAGATGAACCCTGAGCAAATTCTAAAGCTCCGTTCCCCTCTTCAAACTGCAATATGGCTTTCTCCGTACCTCTACTTGCCTCTCCACATGCGATGGAATTTTCTCCCGAAAAAGTGAGCGTACTCCCGCTCGCCATGCCGGTGATGCAGGTGTCGGCTCCTGCTATCTTCACGCTCTTAATGCGCGCTGCATCCAGCCCGCCCAGCGACACCTCCCCGATGTAGTCCGCCCCCGTGTCGATGTTCACGTTCTTCTCGTAGCTTCCCGCGTTGGTCAAGCTCCCGCCACGCATGATGATGTCCAGCGTCCCCTTCTCGTTAGCCAAGTCATAGGTCGCGCTGTCATTCACGGTAATATGACCTCCACCTTGCAATGCCGTCGAGTGAGTATATTCGACCTCTCTCGCTAAGTTGAAGTACCCGCCGTCCTTTACGGTGAAGCTCGACGGCCCTATCGTGCCGCCACTGTAGTTATAATTGCCGCCCGTTTCCACCGTAGTTGTTGCCACATTGTTCGTCCCGCCCGACATGATATAGACGCCGCCTTCACCGATGGTAATCACAGCCGAAGTACCACTATCAATCGTCCCCCCTTCCTGCACAAATCTACCATTGACGGTTATCGTTTCCCCGGACGATATGGTTGCATTCCCGCTCAACGTAAACGTGCCTCCATCCTCCACTGTGATCGTACCATTACTTATATATCCACCGCTCTTGCTAAAAATGCCTTCTCCCTTCACATCAATCGTCACACTGCCATACTCTCCCAAATAGCCTCCCGTACTCGTGAACTCACCGTCTCTATCCACAGTAATCGTCGCTTTAGAGTCTCTGTAGTGGGCTATATACCCTCCGCTCTGCGTAAACTCGCCACCCACTATAATCGTTGCACTGGAACCGGAGCTGTAGGCTATATCCCCTTCACTCTGCGTAAACTTGCCACCAGCCTCCACCGTTATGGTACTATCCCCTATGGTTCCACCGCTCTTACTAAATTTGCCGTCTTTCTTCACATCAATCGTCACGCTGCCAAGGAATCCTATTTCCCCTCCGCTCTGCGTGAATGCGCCACCTTCCACTGTAATCGTTGCTTCGGAGAAGGTTTCGACGGCTATAGTCCCTCCGCTCTGCGTGAACTCACCGCCATTCACTGTAATCGTCGCTTTAGTGCTCCTGTTGTAGGCTATATACCCTCCATCCTGCAGCTCCACTGTATTAAAAGTACTGCCCGATAGGGTAATCCCGATCTCGTTTCCTAGCAGGTTTTCATCAATAATCCCGTCCCAATTATTCTGTATCCTGCCATCAATGGTCAGTGTTCGTTCTGCCCAAACTTGTGTAGCGCAAAGAACAGCCAGCAGAGCAGCTCGGAGAGCAAGAGGCAAATGAAGTTTCATAGCGAGAAAAATGGGTTGAATTCAATGATCAGAGGAAAGCTTTGCGCGCGCCCCGCGCGCGAGGCGATTATATCTTTTTGAAAGAGATGCCGCGCAAGGAACAATCATTTCTCATGATGTTGAGGATATTACGAAGCTTGGATGAAGTCGATTTGGAAGGCTAGACTTACAATTTTGATCGATCTCTTGAGGAAAACATTATTTTTTCTCATGAAATAAATCTCCTCATCATCAATAATTTAAAATTAATTCTTTCGAAAAAAAGTGAAGATAAATGCAATTTGACTTGCTCATCTCTTTCAAAAAGAGATAATCACACGCAACTTATTGTCTCCAAGACAATAAGAGAGAAAAATCGCCTCGAACCGCTAAAACGGGTTATGCCCTGTCCGACGGCAAGGAAGTCAGAGGAAATCAATCGACCGCGTTCTTCTTTTCCCGGGCAAAGCACAGCGGGTAGAGGAAGAGCAGAAGGATGAGTTCCAGAAAGGAGGCGAAGAAATATACCCAGGATGAGGAGAAGGCCGTCGTCATGGCGGGCATGGCGCACTTCTCCCAGAGCAAGAGGAGGAGCACGCCGAAACAGGCGCGCGCCACCTTCCGGGATGTCGGCACAGTCAACGTGAAGTTCACCAGACGGCGTTCGAGGAACCAGCCGAGGGTCACACCCAGGAGGCGCCCGGCATCCTTGTAGCCATCAATCATCATCTTCTGCGGATCGACGATGAGTTTTCCGTTCACGTAATCCGTGGGGTAGGACTTTAGGGATATGTAGGAAAGGAAGAGAGCCACCAGCAGTCCGCCGACGCAGGGCAGCAGGTAATCCTTGTCGGGGTGCTTCCCCAACCACTCCCAGACGCGCGCTCCGCAGACCACCACCACGATGCCCAGCAGCAGCCCCACCACGACATCCTGCGGCGTGTGGACGCCGATGTAGTTGCGCGAAAACATGGTGAGCGCGATCATGAGGATGAGGAAGATGCACAGGGGACGGTGCCGGCGGTATCTCTCGATGAGAGTTCCGTAGTTAGCGGTCGCCGTGATGGTGTGTCCGCTCGGGAAGGAGTAGCCGGTGGCTTTTTCGATGGGCATGATTTGCGCCGAGCGTATCCAGGGTCGGTACACGCAAAACGTCAGCTTGAGCGCCTGCATCAGGAACCGCGAGAACCCGACATTCAGGAACAGGAAACTGCCGACCTTTTTATCCACCGACCAGAACATGACGCAGGCCAGCAGCCAGACGAAAATGCCGGACGACCAATCGCTGATTTGCAGGAAGAAGCCGTTGAGGGCGCCGTCCAGCGACTCCCGCACATCTTGCAGAAAGAGCAAATACTGAATATCCATGGTGTTTTTTGATGATCGGGTTGAATATCGAGATCTTATCGTTGAGCCGAGTCTCCGAAATCCGGTACACGCCGTGCGAATTCCTCAATAATTTTCCTCATTTTTCCCTTCGCGCAAAAATAATGTCCAATAAACTGAATGTCAAGGATCATTTTTCATCACGGAGAAGGAAAACACGAGCAATTTGTCTCAAAAGTCGAAGGAAAAATCATCCCTTTTGTCACCAAATGCGAAGGAAAACATGGATCGAAGCACCGGAGGCGCCTGTTGACGATGGACGATGACTTCGTAAATCGTAAATGGGCAGTCTTTTTCTTGGGACAGATGCGGAGACGGAGACTGAACCATGAAAGCCCCGCATGATCTCCACACTCCCCCACTGAGGCGGGGCCTAACGGGGAGAGAAATACCCGCGTTGTTTTTCGGAAATGGGAAGTTCGAGCATTTCCATGACGGCGAGCATATCCTCCCACACGGCGCGGCGCGCGGAAAGTGACTCGTTGCGCAGCAAGTAGCTCGGGTGGTAGGTCACGCGCACGGGGAGATGGTCCGCAAGGCGGTGCCAAACGCCGCGCAAGGAGCCCACGCTCCCCTCCCCACCGAGAAGCCCATGTGCCGCTGTGGCGCCGAGACACACGATGCAGGCGGGACGAATCGCACGCAACTCCGCCTGAACAATCGGCAGACAGGCGGCAATTTCCTCCGGAGTAGGAGCGCGGTTAGCTGTGCCCTGGTTGTCGCCCATGGAGGGTCGAAACTTGCAGATGTTGGTGATGTAAATTTGTTCCCGGCGCAAGCCCATTGCACGGAGGATTTCATTGAGTTTTTGCCCGGCTTTACCCACAAAAGGCTCACCGAGCCGCTCTTCATCGTACCCCGGCGCTTCACCGACCAGAACCAACCTGGCGTGTACATCTCCCACGGAAAAGACCATCTTTTCGCGCAGTGTCCCCAAGCGTCGCGCGGCAGGCCAATTTTGTGCGCGTTCCCGCAAGTACGCTATTTTTTGCTCCGGGGTGGAGAGTTCGGAATCCGACGCGGGCTGTGCAGCCGGGGCAGGCCGCGCGCTCCAGCTACGCAGGATTTCGCGCGCCTCATCATCCAGGGCTACGTACTTTACGCCTTGATCCTGAAGGCTCTTTAAGCCCTCGCGCGTCATATCCCGGAGCGTGATGGCGGGAGCCCCGGTGATGGCAACGGTCTTCATGCGCCTGCTCAGTTTATCATTTCTCTTACGACGGGGACGAGATAGTCAGAGGCAAGCGCAAGGGGTTCGGGGAAATCAAGCCTCAGTTTGCTCATCAGGGAAGATGAGCTCGCGAGGGGCCGGTTTGATGCTGCGTACAGTCATCTTCACCGGATCGCCGCCGATCTCGAGCGGCAAGCGCACGGAATCGCCCACCTTGTGCCCAATCAGTTTGGCTCCCAGTTTCGAGCTGTAAGCCACGACCCGCTGCTCCGGCACGGAGTCCCACGCCCCCAGCACGGTGTACACCACCTCCTGACCATCCTCGGTGACAAAGGTAACGCTGACGCCCATGCTTACAGCCTCGCAATTTACATCACTGAAGTCCGTGGGCTGAGCCTGCGCAAGCAGGCGCGAGAGTTCTTCCGAGCGGCGCACAAGCACCTGGCGCGTGGCCTTAGCATCCTGATAGCCGCCGTTTTCTCGCAAATCCCCTTCAGCGCGAGTAATTTCGAGATCGTGCTTGTTCTTGGGAATTTTCACATTAACGATCTCCTCGTACTCGGCCTTGCGGGCAGCAAAGGAGCGCAGAGACACATAGAGCGTCTGCTTAGCTTTCGGAGCCGTGCGCGTGAGAGCAATCTCCTGCAACCCCGGATGCACCTTCATCATGTTGGCGAGAAGGAAATTCCTGTCCAAATCCGGCAATACCGAGGAGTCATAAATGGCTTTGGCAAAAGGCCGCGCCTCCGGTTCGGTGAGCCCCGTCACCAAGTCAGGCGCCAGATCCCGGTCCTCAAGCAGCATATTACGCAAACGAAGGGCGCGATTGGGGGCGCCATCGGCGGAATCGCGCTCTATCGCGCTGATAATGGCTGAGCCGAGAGCCATCTTAGCCTTGTCCACGATCTCCTTGGACACGCCATGACGCTCCTTGCAAATCCAGATCAACACGCTGGGTTGGAGCGTTTGCCGGGAAATGCCCGAAAGCAGCTCTGAAAAGAGTTTTTCCTTGCTTCCATGCTCCAGAATGAAAGCGGCGGCATGCGGCGTCACTCTTGATCCCCCGTACAGGAAAAGGTGAGTCATATAATCCTGCCAGCTGTCGGGATAAGCCTCTCGAACAGCCGCGTAGGCGCTGTGTTGGCGCGCGGGGGTGAGCTCGCCAATGTAGCCGACGACTTCCTCCGCCGGCAGCGTACTCAAACGTTCCGAAAGGGAAGTAAGCTTGGTGACGCCCGCAGCTTGAACGGCGGCATGAAGAGCCGCCCGATCCTCCTCCTTACTGCTGACCTTGGTAGGTATCTCATCGCGTATGATGATGAGGGAAAGCACATGCTGAGGCTCCATGTGATCGCGCTCGATATCCTGTTCCATGGCAACCACCAGCTTGGAAGCCAATTCCACTTCGCCGCGCAGCACCTCATCCAAATGAGCCTGATCCAGAATACGCACACAGCTCTCCAGGGAACCGGCGTCCGTGTAATCCGCCAGCAAAGCTTCTGCCGCGCTGCCGGCCTGGCGCAAGGTGATCGCCTCGCCACGCTTCGTGGGCAGACGGAATTGAGGCGACTGGCGCATCGCCAGACGGGCTTTTTCCCACCATACTTTCCACTGATCGACCGGAATCACGCGACCGCTCAGGAAATGTTCCATATCCTCCGGCTGCATGGGAAGCACTTCATGGATACCCTCACGCAGGGATAAATTATGCTCCAGAACATGTTTGATAAAAGGGAGGAGAGTCTCCTTGCCCTCCGCCTGTTTTCGGGAACCGTCAGGGTCGTCATAAAAACCGATGAGGAAATGGCCCTCGGGAATCGGAGTAAGTTGGTTGTAAGCGAGCTTCAGCCCCATCACGTAGGCGGGGCGTTTTTCAAAGTTTACCTTGACCACTTGTTTGCCCAGCGACCAAGTCTCCACCTTGCCGACTCCCCATTCTCCGTGCATCACGTACCTCCCCGGAGCCACTTTGTCTAACCTTTTTGCAAAATCAACGGGTATTTTCCCGGCCTTCACCAATTTTTCCAAGTCGCTATGCATACGTACACCCACTATAGCACACCTTCCCGTAAGGTCAATCCCAATCACTCCCCCGCCCGCAATTTTCCCCCAGTGCGGGGAGACCCTGTTTTGTCCGCCTCCCGGCATCCATGCTCGAAGCCACCCGCCATCGGACGGTCATCCACTCTGCTCCCCTTCCGCTTATGATGACTCGCGCTCCACAAGGAGTACCCTTCCGTGTCCGGGACAAACAGATTTATGTAGAAAACGAAAAAAGATTGCGTTCGTATGCTTGAAGGGGTAAAACTTATCCCACAACCATAGAAAGGAACCATAAACCATGAAGTCACCCTACGCAACCTTGGCCATTCTTACCGGAGTTTCGGTGATTTGCAGCTCGTGCGTCGCCCCCTACGAAGGTTACGCCTCCTACGCCGTACCCGGAGGCGTCAACGTTGGCGCTACTTGGACCAATGCCAGCTACGACGCCAACGGATTCCCGATTTTCGGGTACTCGTACGGACGCCCCGTGTACGGCTACACTTCTACCGGCGCTGCCATTTTCTCCATAGCGGCTCTCACGGCGCTGTGTTTCGTGCCGTACTGGGGACCGGCACGGTGGTACCATGGCCCCTACTATTACCCGCGTGGGATACACCGTGTGCCGGCGCCGCCCCGCTTCCCGCATGGGCATAACCCCGGTATGCGTCCCCCGGGAGGCATACAGCCCCCACCCAGGCCCAAAGCGCCGGCTCCCATGCCCGGCGGGGGACATTTCGGTTCTCCCGGACCGGTCTCGCCGGCTCTGCGCGGTCCCGGACCGGCGATCTCGACCATGCCCGCGCCCCGTGGAGCGAGAATGGCGCCCGTGCCGAAAGCGGCTAGCCCGGGCGTAGGTGGAGTGAGCATTCCGAAGCCGTCGGCTCCGGGTGCGGTTTCGCCCAAACCCGCTATCTCAACGATGCCTGCTCCGGGCGGCGTGAACATCCCGAAAGCGACGATTCCGAGTGCGAGTGCACCAAAGATTTCTACGATGCCGGCAGCCGGTGGTTTCAGCATCCCTAAACCTGCGGGAGCATCTGCCCCGACCACCGTGCGCATCGGTCCACCGGCCTCTGCATCCGGTGGCGGGCATTCCGGGATTTCCACCATGCGCACAAGCATGCCGATGCCGCGTGGCGCCAGGAGATAGAGCCTCTCACAAGAGCCCTTTCAAGCCGAATCACATCCATGTGGTTCGGCTTTTTCTCGCATTGACGGATGGAACGGAACATGGTAGAATCCCCCGCGTACTTTTATGATACACACCGATTTTCTTGTGGTAGGCAGCGGGGTGGCCGGTCTGAGCTTTGCACTGCGGGCAGCATCTCACGGCAGTGTGACGGTACTCTGCAAAAGCGACCCGCTCGTTTCCAGCTCAGCTAAGGCCCAAGGCGGTATCGCGGCCGTGACCGATAAGAATGACAGTTTTGAGGAACATATCGCCGACACATTGGATGCGGGAGCCGGTCTCTGCGATGAGGATGCTGTGCGCACCATTGTGACCGAGGCTCCGGAAGCTATCCGCGAGTTGCTGGAATGGGGGGTGGACTTCGACCAAATGAAGGACGGCGCCTTTGAGCTGGGGCGAGAGGGAGGACACGGCAAACGCCGTATTCTGCACGCCAAAGACACCACAGGGCTGGAGATTTCGACCAAGTTGCTGGAGTGCGCCAAACGCCACCCTAACATCACTTTGCTGGATCACCGCATCGCCATTGACCTCATCACCACGGCGAAGTTAGGCTGTGTGACGGAAGACCGCGTGCTCGGAGCCTACGTGCTCGATCCCGCCACGGGCGAGGTGGAAATTTTCCGCAGCGACCGCGTATTGCTCGCCACCGGGGGGACGGGACGCGTCTATATGTACACGACGAATCCCCCCACCGCCACGGGCGATGGTATTGCCATGGCCTGGCGCGCCGGGGCGCAAATCTCCAACATGGAGTTTGTGCAATTTCACCCCACCACGTTTTACAACCCCAAGAGTCCGGATCGCGAGGGACTCACCTTCCTCATCTCGGAAGCGGTGCGTGGCGAGGGCGGCATTCTCAAAGGCCCGGATGGGCAGGAGTTCATGCAAAAGTATGACCCGCGCAAAAGCTTGGCGCCGCGCGACATCGTAGCACGTGCCATCAACAGCGAAATTCTGCGCACCGGTCACCCCTGCATGTACCTGGATATGACCCATAAACCCGCCGGCTTCATGGCGGCGCGTTTCCCCTACATTTACGAAACATGCAAGAGTTACGGCATCGACGCCGAGCGCGACATGATTCCGGTGGTTCCCTCCGCCCACTATCAATGCGGCGGCGTCAAAACGGACACAAACGGTCAGACATCCCTGCGCGGCCTCTTCGTGGCAGGCGAAAGTGGCTGCACCGGCCTGCACGGCGCCAACCGCCTTGCCAGCAATTCGCTGCTGGAATGCGTGGTGATCACGAAACGCGCGCTGGCGGCCATGCTCACTCGGCTTCCGCTGGCTCACGCCGAGGAATCCTACCCCATCCCCGAGTGGAAACACGGCGACCGCGTACCGCAGGATGATCTGGCCATTCTTTACCACTGCTGGGATGAGGTGCGACGCACCATGACCGATTATGTGAGCATCGTGCGCACGAATCACCGTTTGCAACGTGCGGCCACGCGTTTACGCAACATCAACCGCGAAATTCAGGAATACTACTGGGGGTATCGCGTGACCCCGGAAATATTGGACCTGCGCAATCTGGCGCTCACAGCCTCGCTTATTATCGACTGCGCCATCCGCCGCCAGGAATCCCGCGGCTTGCATTACAATCTGGATGCTCCGGACAAGCTGCTGCATCCCCGCCCCACAATCCTGCACAACGGCTGATACCCCTCCCACGCGCATCCCCGCTATGAGATACTTCACGCCGTGCATCACATTGGTCGCCACGCTGATATCGGCGCTGGCAACCTTACCATGCGGGGCTGTTGGCATTACCGGGCAAGCGCCTGTGGAACGAAAAGGGGCGAGCACCAAACGAACGCTGCACTACTCGCCTGCTCCCACGCATCCCCGCACGGTGAGCGAGGAAAAGCTGCGCGAGCTGGCCATCAAAAATGGTCCTTTACGCCCACAAATTGACCAAAGCAAGCGCAAGAATTTCCCCGACCCCAAGAAACACCCTACCCCGCAGCGCCGCGGAGCGTTCCCCTGGCACTTCGACATCACAGCCACCTACTTCTTCATTGGCGAGCGCGCTACAGCTCGCAATCCCGTGCCGAACACAGCCAGCAGCTGGGATAGCGCCTGGGACGACAACTATGGCGGCTATGATGACCCCGACCCCAAAAAGCGCGATCCCATCACCTTTGCCCCTCTCGGTTTTCGGCCCCGGCTCAACCCCTTCTACGTGGCTCTGCCGTATAATGACATTGAACGCGGCGGCCCCAAGCCGGAAGCAGAGAAGGTCATCCCGTGGTACCGCCGCGACAAGGAAGGCAAGTATGAATCCGTATGTCGTGGCACATGGGTGCAGATTTATTACAAAGGGCGCTATTGCTTCGCCCAGTGGGAAGACTGCGGTCCCTTTGTCACCGATGATTGGGAATACGTTTTCAAAGGGAAGCGTCCGCGTAACACGCAAAACAACGGCGCCGGCATTGACATTTCCCCGGCGGCACGCGACTATCTGGGTATTCCCGGGGGCAGCGCCGTCGTGCACTGGCGTTTTGTCGATTTTTCTCTTGTTCCCGGTGGTCCATGGGCGCGCTACGGCAAAGACAACCCTTTTGTCAATCCGGCGCTCAAGGAGGCCATCCGAAAATATAGTATCAAGTACAACATTAAAACGGCTCCAACGCCTTCCACAAAAAAATAGTTTCCGCCTTATGTTTTCCTCATTGATTTTCGACTGGTCCGGCACGCTGTGCGATGATCTGACTCTCACGCTGCAAGCCACCAACTACGTGATTTCACAGTATGGCTTGCCTGCGCTGAACCGCGAACAATTCCGCGCAGAATTTCAACTCCCCTACCCCGCCTACTATTCCTGGAAAACGCCGGGAGTTCCCATTGAGGAGCTTGAGGATCACTACCGGCATATTCTGAACTCGCCGGAAGCGGAGCCTGTCACCGTGCTGCCGCATGCGCGTGCATTCCTGGACTACTGCCGGGCACGCGGCATCCGCTGCTTCATCCTCTCCAGCATGGATTCCCTCGCTTTCGACCGCCAGGCAAAAGAACTCGGCATTTTTGACTACTTTGAGGGGCTGCACACCGGCATCCTCAATAAGGAGGCTCACATCCACACCCTTCTTGCCCAGCATGGTCTCGACCCGCACCAGACCGCTTTCATCGGCGATATGCAGCACGACATGGCGGCCGCCCACTGCGCCGGAGTCTTTGCCATCGGTGTGCTGACCGGCTACAACAATGCCGCCCAGCTCTGCGAGGCTGTCCCCGATCTCGTGGTGCCGCACCTGGGCGCTTTGCAGGCGCTCATGCAGCGTGGCGATGGCTCTCTCCCTCAGGATCAAGTGCAGCTGCATGAACTCTCCTTCACTTGCTGTCTGGGTGTTCCGGAAAGCGAGCGCGCCACGCCCCAGCCCGTGCAGGCGGAGGTCTCGATCACCCCTCCCCTCCCCTTCGGCGACATGCAGGACGATATCACGCGTACGATCGACTACGATGCACTCTCCCGCCGCCTCATTCAACTGGCTCAGGCAGCACCTTCTCTGCTGCTGGAAACGCTGGCGCACAAACTCGCCGCCTGTTGTGTGCGGGAGTTCGGCGCAACGGCCGCCACGGTGCAACTCCGCAAGTTCGTTCTCCCCAACACATCTGCCGTCTCCGCCACCGCCCACGCGCGAAGGTGATCCCCGGTCACGCATTCTAAATAGGCGCCGTCAGATGTTCCCGCCTCGCTTTCCCATCCTTACAACGCGCCCAATTCCCCCTTATTGAAAAAAAGCTCCTGTCACCGATACGATGGCTTTTGGTGATGTGAATAAGGTACCACTTACTATCCGAAAGGGATCTGCACGACGCGGGCAAAGAACACCGTACCCTACCCGACGTTGCAACTAAAAAATGGGGCGCTTTAAAAGGCAGCCCGAGCCACGGTCACAACCAGCCGTTTTTTACCCACCATCGGGCAGAAAAAGAACGAGATGTCCCCGGGAACACGCCAGCTTTCGTTCCACGCAGTTTCCCTCTCTTTTCTGGGGGAAGAGGGTACAAAAAAGCAAGGGAGGAATGAAATCTCCCCCCTTGCCATGGAAGATTCTTTGAGAGTAGTTAACCGATCTCGGCGCGGCCTCTGAGGCGAGCGCCTTCATCCATGGAGAGTCGGGAAGTAGTGATGTCACCATTCACGATAGCTTGCCCATGCAAGTGGCAACGGTCACTGTGCACGTTGCCATCTACATGCCCGTACACATAGACCTCACCGGCCTTGATATTGCCCTTGATATCAGCCTTCTCGCCGATGGTAACCTTGCCGGACTCAGACTCAATCTTGCCGTCAATTTTACCATCGATGTGCATATCGTTCTGGAAACGGATAGTTCCGACAATCTCAATACCGGATGCCAACACGTTTGTCTGTGGAGTACTCATATGATTTTTTCGGGGGGATGGGGGTTACACTGTCATAATCTCTTTTTCTTTCGCCTCAACTTGCTCGTCTATCTTCTTCACATATTTATCGGTGAGCTTCTGTACTTTGTCCTCAGCCAGGCGCACGCCGTCCTCGGTGAGTACATTGTCTGCCTTGAGCTTTTTCACGCCGTCCATACCGGTTTTGCGGGCAGCACGCACGCGCACCTTCGATTCCTCGGCCAGACTCTTGACATATTTGACGAGTTCTTTACGACGCTCTCCGGACAGTTCCGGGATGGGAAGGCGAACAGAACGCGCATCAATGACAGGCGCGATGTTGAGACGGCTCTCGGCTATGGCCTTTTTGATATCGTTGAGTGTACCGGGATCAAAAGGCTGGATAAGAATGGAGCGGGCATCCGGCGTGCTGACTACAGCCAGACTTTTTAGTTTCATACTTGTGCCGTAAGAAGCTACAAAAACGTCCATATTATCCACGAGAGAGGGGGAGGCTTTCCCGGTGCGAACACCGGCAAACTCCTCACCCATGCGGCTGAGGGCCTCATCCATCGCCGTCTCTACTTCCAGGAGTAGCGTTTCTTCATCCATAATTGTGTTTGGGGTATAGGGTTAAGGGGAAAAGTTACACACTGATGATGGAGCCTATCTGCTCACCAAGCAGCGCACGCGTGATATTGCCGGGCTGATGCATATCAAACACCATGATCGGCTTCTTGTTGTCCTTGCACAAAGTAAACGCCGTCTGATCCATTACCTTAAGCTCGCGAGCAATGCATTCCTCGTAGGTGATCGTATTAAAGCGTGTGGCATGCGGGTCTACCTTCGGATCCGCAGTGTACACACCATCCACTGAGGTAGCCTTCATAACGATCTGGGCGTTTACCTCGCACGCGCGGAGAGCCGCCGCAGTATCCGTGCTGAAGAACGGATTTCCTGTACCGGCAGCAAAAACCACCACTTGCCCGGCTCTCAGAAGATCTCGCGCCATATTCCGCACGTAAGGTTCAGCCACATTCTTCATCTCAATGGCGCTCATCACATGACACGGCACCCCCGCCTCCTGCACGGCCGAGCAAATAGATAATGCGTTCATCACCGTGGCGAGCATGCCCACGTAATCCGCCGTGGGGCGATCCATCCCGCGCACGCTGGCCTTAGCGCCACGCCAAATGTTGCCGCCACCCACCACAATCGCAATCTGCAAACCGGCCTTTTGCTGAGCCTCAGCTATCTCGCGCGCAATGCGGGCCACGATCTCCGGCGATATATTATCCCGGCTGCCGGGTGCGCGCAAAGCCTCCCCGCTCAGCTTGAGCAAAATTCGCTTGTAAGGCACAGTATTGCTGGCAGTCTCACTCATGATTCTCCCTGTTACGGGTCTCATTATGGCACATTTGTCCCCATATTTCCAGCATAAAATGCGTATGCTTTGCTAAATTGACGGTTGACAGACCCAAAGCGGAAAGATATGATACCGAGCATGAATCTGCGGTGGACACTCCCTGCCCTGATGATGTGCTGCGTGTACATGGTGTGTACAGCGCATGCGGAGGAAGAAGAGGAGATGTGCGTACAGCTGGAAAAATCTCTGCGGGAGCAACTGGAAGTCTTACAGAGTGTGACCAGTGACGCAAGCGCGCAAGCGGCTCTGCCGGCGCTGGATAAGGTGCAGCAAGAGTTACGCAAGCTCTACACGCAAGCGGATGAAGCGGCGCTATGGCGCTACATTGACAACACGCCCGGCATCAAGCAGCCGCTCATTACCATCTTGGAAGATACAATGGTGCAGTTGCAACGCATTGAAAAAGCGTATTTCTTTAAGAACGGAGAACTGAAGCGTAAACTGAAGCCTATGGTGAGCTCAGCTCCGGCGTCGGGCGTATGAAGCGGACGTTTCTTTCTGACGCAGCAAATCCTGCAAGTGAGCCAGCTCCGAATCCATGTAATCCGGCAAATCGTGGCGATGGCGCGCCATTTCGGCAAACACCTCGTCCCGGTAGTCTACCGCGCGGCGGTATGATTCTTCCTCTGAGCCGTACTGCAGGTCGGAAAAATAACGGGTGATGATCCGCCCGCAGCGCTGAATGCTGACTCTCCAGCCTTGGAAATCGGTGTTTTCGTACGTGTAGCGAGTGATATTCCTGTTTCTCATATACAATCACGTGGGGTCTGAAGGGCACAGACCCCACACGTTGCCGAATAGTTGAATAACTTACAGAGTTAGACTTTGCCCTGCTCTCACTCGAAAGATATCCGGCCGTCTCGCACATCCACCCGAATGGTACTGCCATCGCTATACCGCCCTTCAAGTATGGCAATACTCAGCGGGTCGAGAATATCACGCTGTATCGCTCGCTTGAGAGGTCGCGCGCCATACACGGGGTCAAACCCGTGGCCGGCTACCAAATCCGCCGCAGCATCGGTGAGCTCCAACTTCATACTGCGCGCAGCCAAACGTTTGCGAACACGATCCAATTGAATGTTGACGATTTGTTTGAGGTCATCCGCACCGAGTCGATCGAAGATGATCATATCATCCACTCGGTTAAGAAACTCCGGACGGAAATGTCCACGCAGAGCATCAAGAGCCTTTTCATTGCGGGTAGCCACATCCTGCTCATCCAGGATAAAACGCGAACCAATGTTGCTGGTCATAATGAGCACAGTGTTCGTGAAGTCTACCGTGCGCCCCTGTCCATCGGTGATTCGTCCATCGTCGAGCACTTGCAACAGCACATTGAAGACATCCGGATGGGCCTTCTCAATTTCATCGAAAAGAACTACACTGTAAGGGCGACGGCGCACAGCCTCCGTGAGTTGCCCGCCTTCATCATACCCCACATACCCCGGAGGCGCCCCGATGAGGCGCGACACACTGTGCTTCTCCATGTACTCAGACATATCGATGCGCACCATGGCCGCCTCGTCATCAAACAGGAACTCAGCAAGAGCCTTGGCCAATTCCGTTTTGCCTACGCCGGTTGGCCCCAGGAAAATGAATGAACCAAGGGGACGATGCTCATCCTGGAGACCCGCGCGAGAGCGACGCACCGCATCTGACACAGCCTTTACCGCATTCTTCTGACCGATCAATCGTCGTCCCAAACGCTCCTCCATGTGCACAAGCTTTTCACGTTCTCCCTCAGCAAGTTTGGCGGCGGGAATGCCGGTCCATGAGGAGACGACTTTGGCTATATCGACCTCGGTCACTTCCTCCTTGAGCAAACCGTCACCGCTGCTCTGCAGGTCTGCTAACGCTTTACGAGCTTCGTTCAGGGAAAGCTCGGCAGCGGGCAGCTCGCCGTACTTGATTTCGGAAGCGCGAGAGAGTTCTCCCTTGCGCTCAGCCTGCTCGGCCTGAGTGCGTAAGGTGTCAATTTTTTGCTGAGCTTCGCGGGCACGCTGCACCACCTGCTGCTCACTCTTCCAACGCGCAAGCAAGGCGGACGTTTTTTCCTTATTATCGGCCAATTCCCTGGTGATTTTTTCCAATCGTTCGCGAGAAGCTTCGTCCTTTTCTTTTTCCAATGCCTGTCGCTCCATCTCCAGCTGCATGCCGGTGCGGCTGAGTTCATCAATTTCCGAGGGCATGCTATCCAGTTCAATTTTGAGACGAGCGGCAGCTTCATCCACCAAATCCACCGCCTTATCCGGCAGAAAACGGTCGGTAATGTAGCGATTGCTCAAGGTGGCGGCCGCCACGAGAGCGCTGTCGGTAATGTGTACACCGTGGTGTACCTCGTAGCGCTCCTTGAGGCCACGCAGAATAGCAATTGTATCCTCAACGCTCGGTTCAGCCACAAAAACAGGCTGGAAGCGGCGTTCCAAAGCAGCATCCTTCTCAATGTACTTGCGGTACTCATCCAGCGTGGTGGCGCCAATTGTACGCAGCTCGCCGCGTGCCAGAGCCGGCTTGAGCAAGTTGGCAGCGTCCATGGAACTGTCTCCCCCTGCCCCGGCGCCAACCAGCGTGTGCAACTCATCAATGAACAGGATAATCTGCCCTTCGGAAGCGCTCACTTCTTTGATGAACGCCTTGAGTCGTTCCTCAAACTCGCCACGGTACTTGGCGCCGGCAAGCATGGAACCGATATTGAGTGAAACGAGACGCTTGTTCTTCATGCCCTCGGGCACATCGCCATTCACAATGCGGCGCGCAAGACCTTCCGCGATCGCCGTCTTGCCCACGCCGGGCTCCCCGATAAGCACCGGGTTGTTTTTTGTACGGCGAGAGAGGATTTGCAACACGCGGCGAATTTCCGCATCCCGGCCGATGACAGGGTCAATCTTGCCTTGTCGGGCACGGGCTGTCAGATCCGTACCGTATTTCTCCAAAGTCTGGTATTTTTCCTCCGGATCCTGATCTGTAATACGCTGGTTGCCTCGCACATCCTTGAGCGCTTGCAGGTATTTCTCCTGCGGCATGCCACATTCTGCCAACAGCTTAGCCAACGCCTCATCTGCCTTGTATACGCCAAGTAAGAAATGTTCGGCGCTCAGGTAATCATCCTTCATGACCTTGCGCTGCTCCTCTGCTGCGTTGAGTACGCGATCCAGCGCTGCGCCAATGCCCGGACTGCTTGCCACAGCGCCCTGCTGCCGCGGCTGACGGCTCAGCACACTCTCCAGCCCGGTTTCGAGACGCGCAGCATCCGCCCCGGCTTTCTGTAGCACCGCTCTCACGATACCGCCCTCTTGCCTAAGCAGTGCCAACAAGACTTCCGCGGGTAGTATTTCTGCCCGGCCCGCCGCCTGCGACGCACGCTGCGCCGCTTGCAGGCTTTCCATCATTTTAGTGGTCAGGTTGTTGTTCATCATGCCTGTTTGATACCCGATACTCCCGATATTGTTCAAAAAAAACGCATATTTTTGCAAATTTGAAAGAAGTCGCAGATAAGCCTGGTCATGCCGCGTTTTAGAGTTGACAAATCCGGTATCGAGGCCTATAGTTGGGCAGTCTGATACCTGTTTGTATGATGAAGTTGACGCGCATTTTCACCGCATGTTGCACGGGTGTCGTAGCACTCGGTCTTCCGGGTTGCGTGCTGGATACGGATCCTGTGCCTGAGATGCCCTACCGGCCACGTCGCGAAGCTCCTGCCCCCCCGCAACCAGCGCCAACCGAGGAGCAGCCGGTGCAGACAACGACGTGGGAGCAAGCTCCGGCAGCTTCCTCTTTCATCTCTGCTCCTGCTGCGCCGACCTCTCCTCCCCCGGCTGCTGCACCGGCTCCCGCGCCTGTGATTGCCCCCCAACCGGTTCCGAAACCTGCAACGACTGTCACTCCTGCCCCTGTTCCGGCTCCTGTAACCACGCCTGTACCGGCTGAAGTCCAACCAACGGCACAAAATGTGCAGCCGACGGTCATCAATTTGACACCGCCCCAACAGCCTCCGGCAGCAACCACCCCGACCACGCCGTCTGCACCCAACACAGACCTTAAACAGATCACCAACACGGGGCCCATCCCCACCGCGGCCAGAGTGGAGGGCGACCCAACTCGTGTCTGGAATCCGCTGGATCCCAGCAAAAAGATTCGCATCATTAACCCAAAAACCAACCAGCCATACCCCAGTGGTAAGAAGCTGAAGGTCCGCGGCACTAATTTCCAATTCTACGTGCCGTGAATTCCGGCTCCTCCAATCCTTTTTCCTCTGTTGCCATCCTGGGTCCCGGTCTCATCGGCGGTTCCTTGGCCATGGCCATTCGAAAATACATGCCCGGAGTGCAAATCCGGCTGTGGGCAAGAAGAAAATCACCGCTGAATTTTGCACGAGAGCACAAACTGGCAGATATCTGTTCGCAAGGACTTCTTGGGACAGTAAAAGGCGCCGATCTGATCGTCCTCTGCACGCCAACGGGTACATTTTTAGACTTGGCAAAAAAGTTTGAACGGGGACTCGGGGGGAACGCGGTTGTCACGGACGTGGGTTCTACAAAGGAGGATGTGCATGCCGGGGTTGGCTCTTTTTTGAAGGAATCGGGGCACATTTTTGTCGGCTCGCACCCCATGGCCGGCTCCGAAAAACAAGGGATTGAACACGCCCAGGCGAATCTTTTCGAGAATGCGGTTGTTGTGTTAACCAATGAAAATCAAGCAGATGACGCCATTTTCGGACGAGTCGCTCGTTTTTGGCGCAGACTGGGAGCATCTGTCTTTCAGACAAACGCGACTCACCACGATAGTGTGGTGGCGGCCATCTCGCATGCGCCGCATATTTTTGCGGCCCTCGCGGCGCGCGCTGCCATGCCGGATGATGGTCTCCTCATCGATCACCTGCGCGTGATGGCCTCAACCGGATTTCGCGACACCACACGGGTGTGCAGCGGGTCCCCAGCCCTTTGGAGAGACATCCTCACACAAAATTCCGAAGCGATATGCCCGTATTTGGAGCGGAGCATCGCGGACCAACAGCGTGTGCTGCGGCTCCTTCGAGAGAAGAACAGCCAAGGACTGCAACAATGGCTTACCGAGGCAAAAAAGGCGCGAGAGTCAATTTGCTGAACAAGTTCTCCCGCCTTCATTTGGCAAGCGTCTCCTCTTTCACGTAGCCTTTGGGCGCCGGCGCGCTCGCCGTACCGTCTGCTGCAGGATGTTCGACTTTAATCGCCGTGCTGCTGGAGTTACTCAGGGCAATGCCCTTGGTCGCAGCGCCATCATCTGCTAATGCTTCACCCACCAGCATATCTCCTACCCAAACATAAAAACCACTCGGCACATTGGAAGATGTGCTTCCCGGAAGCCACGAAACGCGCAGCGCTTGGGTATTTTTGGACATATCTGCCGAGAAAATGATGTCTGACCCATTCCAAACGAGATAACTTTCAGTGATCGTGAGCTGGCCGCTGTGTTCGCCATTGCCGACGTTGAGTACGAGACCTTTCTCCGTATCCCATCCCCCGGCAGCCCCATTTCCCACGCTGACTCTCAAGTTCACAGTAAATCCCTTACTCAGGTCAGAGTTCTCAGGCCAATTAACTTTAATCTCCTTACCCGCCGCGATCGTAAGCGTATCATCCTTGAGTTCCACACCATTCTTGGAGCTCGCCGCTTCATACAAACTTGCTGCCGACATGTCAAACTTAGCAGCCGCCTTCCGCACTACTCCTCCGGATCGACCCGCTAACCCCAGCGCTTGCGCTACTCGACCGGCTATAAGCAGGTCCCCCTGAGGCGTGGGGTGCAGACCATCCGTTTTGTTAAAGAAGTCCGGTACTCCTTTATAGGGCTTCTCCGTGTTCGCTACATCGATGAGTCCCTGATTCACATCTGCCAATATCACTTTCTTGCTTTTTGCCCACGCGGCCAACTTCTTATCGTAATTGTGCACAATGGCTGCATAATCCTCTGGACGATCGTTATTGCCCGGAGCAATATCCCCCCACGTGGGAACGGAGAGCACCAAAATACGCGCCTTGCTGTTAACCTGCCGAATAGCATCCACGATGACGGTCAGATCTCCCTTTTTCTTGTCCAACAACGCCGCCTGAGCCTCATTTTCATGACCCCCTATCCCTCCTTTCTTCTGGTAGTCACTCAACGTATCATTTGTGCCCAGTAAGATAAAATACGTATCCGGCGCCTTCCCTTCAATCCGGCGTGAACCAGTGTATGTTTTATCGATACCGAGCCAATCCAGAATATCCGTGCCATCCAAACGGCCGGAAGTATGAAGGCGCCCCGCAGTTTCATACGCACGCTGAGAACTCATGGCCGCGTGCTTATTGTTAAATTCTTTGCCGATGTACACAGTTCCGGCTGCTACCCCGCGACCATTGTTCCCTGTCTCCACTCCGACCACCTCGAAGTCAATACCATTATCCACCCATACCTTATGCAGAGCCCAGCGGTAGGAACCTGTAGCTACCCCGTGCGTAATGGAATCGCCGATAAACATCACGCGTCCCAAGTTCGGAATCGCTTTCCGAGCCCCCTCCTTTTTATCCGTTGCTCCAAAACCTACCCCAATCATTGCACACGCGACTACGAGTATCACTTGGTACGTCTTCATGACCTCACTATACTCCATCCTCTCCTCCTTCTCAAGCAAATTTGACAAACCCTTCACTGTCGCAAAAATAAAGTTCCCAGACAGACACAAAGCAGCTCCTTTAAATAGGTACCTTCCCACGTTCCCCTTCCTACCTCACTCCTTCTCCATTCCGACTTCCTCTCACTTCCAAGGCGCTTTCCTCCTGTACAATGAGCCGGCCCAAAAAGATTCTTATTTATTCATAATAAAGCGTTTACCACCCCCCCCCCCGCAAATTTTTCCTTGTTTACGTCTGCCGGACCTGCTAAAATGCGCCGCACTATGAAACACCACCCAACAATCTCTGCTGTCGCCCTGCTCGTCGCAGGTACTCTCACCGCAGGCGCATACCCCTGTACCCCTGCTGTCGTGGGTCCCGTCACCCCCGGACAAGCCTTTAATCTTGCCGGCTACACCTACGCTCCCATCAACACCTCCCCGGCGTCACGATCCACCCGATCCACCTACGTCTACCCCGGGCAAACCTTCAACCTCGCTGGCTACACTTACGCCCCGGTCTCGCCGGAAAACCTCGCACCCACTCCGGCAACACCCCCACAAGAACAACCAGCTCCCACTCCCCAGCCCAAAGCAACCCCATCACCCTGGTCCGTAGAGATAGCCGGATCCGCAAACTTTGCCACCCGCCCCATCATGCGTGCAGACTGGGAAGAACTTGCCCCTAAAGTCAACACCTACGGTGCAGATATCACCGTTGCACGCACCATCACTTCGGGACTCTCAGCCAACATACGTTTCGGCTTTGCTTACGGCAGCGACTCCTTAACGTATTCGGATGATGGTTACTCCGAGCGCTACAAGGTAACCGACTTCATCCTCATGCCGGGGTTGCGTTACACCTTTGGTCTCTCGGAAAACGCCCATCTCTTCCTCGGAGCCAACATTGGCATCATCTCCCGCAGCCTCAAATGCAGAGAATACGATAACTTTCTTGGCGCACCAGAAGGTTACTACCCCACCACCATCAAATGGCATGACTCCGACTACGCCTTCACCTACTCCGCAGAAATAGGCCTGCGCTACAACATCACTCCGCACATCGGCCTCTTTGCCGCCTATCAGTTCAGCGGCTCCTCCGCCCATCCCAAACGCGCCCCGCAAGAAGAATGGGACGACGCCTCCTACTCCTCCCCCCGCCAATACCACAACACCGTGCGCTGCGGCCTTTCCTGCACTTTTTAACCTGCTACACCAGAGCATAGAAAAGCCTCCATCACGAACCGCCCCGCTTTCCTCCATCGGAGGAGCTTCGGGGCGGCTCTTTTTTCGCTCCTTCAAGGATTCCGCATAAAACGAAGTCGAACGACTGTCACGTACTGAACCGAGCGAAAAGTCGAGCCGAAGAGAGTTCTTAGCGGAGTGCGTATCCTGAGTAATCCGTACGCAAATCGGGTTGTCACGGAACCTGAGGGGCAGGAGGCGGAGATTTTTCCAAAAGCGCCGCGCGTATACTTGGCAGCAGCTTCTGTACCATGACGAGGGAACCGTAGGTGCTCAGATGATTGCCGTCTCGCATTAAGTATTGTCCATCGCTCACGCACGAAAAGGCGTTTTTGCCCGGCCGCAACGTGCTGAGAGGCTCGACGATCGCTTCGCATAACCCTTCATCACGGAGCTGACGAAAGACCTTGAATACTTGATCATTGTAAGCAAGGTAAAGTTCTCGCGAACAGTTCAATGTTGCCTTAGTGAGGGCGGGCTCATTATGCCATTGAAGGACTTTATTGAATAGCAGAGCGCTGCCGAATTCAGGTGTTGGCGCGATGAGAATGACTTTCTTGCCCATATCCCGCAACACGGTGAGATACTCACGCAAAGCCTCAGTGATGCGCCTTCTGCTCTGAAGTTCATCAGGCGTGTATTTTCGATTCCGAAGATAAGAGGCGTCGCCAAGAAAGGTCATTGCGCGAACCTTTTTGTCGCCCCAGTAATACCCGTCCCAGCGGGAAATCCATCTTTGGGCAATAATAACGTGAGTGAGGTGCGGATTGGCACGCAACCACTCAAAGGTAGCCCGGATGTTCATGTTGAATTTACGGAGAGGAATGTCATAGAAGGGGACTGTATAAGGCATGAAGTACACGCCGGAAAGTTTTTCCTTACGCATCGCTTGATCTAAACCTGCGTACAAATGTTCGGCATGACTATCCCCCATCAACACAAAGAAAGGAGTCTTGGATTTATCCCCTATGTGCAACAGAGGGAGGGGTGCGCCGTTTTTGCCATTGCCACCGGCACGAGATTGTGCGGGATTCCAGTGTTTCGTGGTAGTCGGATCATCGCAAAGCTGTTTCTCTTTGTAGGGGAGATTACTTGAGCCTCCCTCCCCCTTGATGTGGAGGGTAGCATTCACCCAATCACTGAAACCGTCACTCTTTCGCCCCTGACGACAGAGCAGAAGTGTACCGACCCAAAGTAGCAGAATGAACCAGAATGCCGGTTTCCGGGTCTCTATGAGGAACCAGAAGCACCAGGCGAGCACAATGCTCAACACAAAGGCCGTAAGTTGATAAGGCCATCCAAAAAGTCCTAATGACCACAGTCGCAGAGAAACAATCACGGGCATGTGGACCAAATAGAGTGAAAAGGAAATAGAGCCGAGCCATGTGAGAACGCGGTTTGAAAGGACTCGATTGAGCGGACTCAAGGGTGCGTAACGAATTACAAGCAACGTGCCGATGATGCACAGCAACTTGGCTATTTCATCCGGGCAACCCGGGAGTACCCCGAGAGCCGGAAGCAAAATGAATGCGCAACCTATGAGACTGTACAAACAGACTCGGCGGGGAGAACTGCCGACGGGAGACGCCATGCATGCGAGCCATCCCCCCGCCATGACCTCCCAGATTCTCGGGAGGGTGGAGTAATAGGAAACCTCACTCTCTTGCTCCCAAACAGGGAGCTCTAACTCTTCGAGAACATTGTGCGCTAAGAAACTGAAATCAAGCGCAAAAGAAAGAAATGCCGCTAAACCGAGTACGACACTGAGCCAAAGCCGGGGAAGACGCTGCAGAAGAGCATTGCCCACGGCAAACAAGAGGTACACTTGGAAGAGTACAGAGAGATACCACATGGGCAGTAGGGGCATGTACGAAGAATCGGGGGCAAAGTAATCCCCGAGACGCTTTGTCAAAAAGAAATTCGCTCGAAAGATACATGCCCACCACCCCTCGTCACAGGTCAGATCTTCCTGTCCATTGCCAAGTAGGAAGAAACCGACAAGAATGGCCAGCAGAATAGCGACCAACATGGGAAAGACAATGCGCTGAACGCGTCTTTTAACGAAGGAAAAAGTTTCAGAGCCCCCCCATAAGGAGGATGTCGATAGACGCCCCCTCGTGAGGAAGTACCCGCTCATGACCAAGAAAATGTCCACCCCGAGCCACCCATGCGCCCACATGCTTTCACCCATATGGAACAAGATAATCAGGATGATCGCCAAACCTCGCAGGCCATCAATGTATAACAAATGTTTCTTTTCCGGCATCTTTTACGCTGTTCGTTAAAAAGAACGGCGAAGCTTCTAACATGTCATAACGAAGAAGTCAAGTCATAATGTTGCCGAAAAACTCCACGGTAAGGTACGGGTGAACTGAATGCATGACGCTCCAAAACCGAGGGAAGGATCGCGCATAGCGCCCTTCCGTGCGAAAAGAAAGAGGACTCCGACCCATTCTTAGTGCCAAAATATCTCTTGCCATAGGTTGCACACTCGTGCAGGGGTGCGTGCGAACACGGTGCCGGCTATCCGCCCACTAATTTGCATTTCGAGAGGGGACTTTCACTTTCTTCTCTCTCCGTAATGACCCAACGAAACAATTCCGTAAAGTCGGCAGAGTGTGCGGTAACTTGCAGAAAAGCTTGAGGGCTGAAGGTGATTACCTTTACCATGAAAACCCCGACACCCCATTTTACTCGCTACCCCCTAGCATTTCCGCCCCTCCTCCCCCTCAAGCCGGTTGTCAGATTCGAACTGACGACCGTCCGATTACAAATCGGGTGCTCTACCACTGAGCTAAACCGGCGGGGTGTGCGGATTCTACACGAGCAGAACGTTGTATGCAAGCCTTTTTTGCACGTGTGTATCGAGAAACGGCACTCGCAGACGAGGAAGAGGGCAAAGATGCACATTGACCCGAGAAGGGGAAGATGATATACTCGAGCTCAGGAATGGATCTTTTTGAATACTCAAGCCGGCATGAAATAGATGAACGTTCCCACTACGAGGAACTCTGCCGCGTGGTGAACCACAATAATGAGCTGTACTACGCGAAAGCTACGCCTGAAATTACAGACGCTGAGTACGATCGGCTGTACCACGAGATAGAAGAAATAGAGACACGGCACCCGGAATATAAAACGGCAGAGTCGCCAACTCAGCGGGTAGGAAATGATTTGGCTGAAGGATTTGCTAAAATCAAGCACCCGATACCGATGCTCAGCATTGATGACGTCTTTGAGCACAAGGCTGCACCCAGGCAAGAGACCGACGAAGAGTTGATAGATTTTTACAAAAGGCTAGGTCAGGCGCTTGGAGAAGTGTCACCCCATGTAGTGGTAGAGCCTAAAATAGATGGCTGTGCAGTGACGCTTATGTACCGCGGAGGAGAACTTGCATACGCGGCCACGCGCGGGGACGGAAATGTGGGGGATGATATAACCACCAATGTTCGTACAGTCAAGAGCATTCCTCAAAAACTACCGTCTGGAGCGCCGAATGTACTGGAGGTGCGGGGGGAAATTTTTATGCCTTCCGCAGAATTTGATGAGCTGAATGCACAACGCGATGCGGAAGGATTGCCTGCCTTCGCCAACCCGCGTAATGCGACAGCGGGCACCATTAAGCTTCTTGATGCAACGGAGGTTGCTCGGCGACCTCTGCGTTTCCTGGCTCATGGAATGGGGGCCTATGACGGCCCTCCCCTGCACTGCATGGATGACTATGAACACTTGCTTGCAGCCATGCAAATACCATACAACAAACCTATCCTGCATGCACACAGTTTAGATGAACTACGGGCGACAGTGAAGGAGATGGACCGTCGACGTCGAGGACTGGGATTCGGCACGGATGGCGCTGTGGTGAAGCTGAATGACTTTGCGCGACGCGATGAGTTAGGAACCACTGCACGGGCCCCTCGCTGGGCTGCTGCTTTTAAATATTTACCAGAGCAAAGGGAAACCAAGTTACTGGGAATCACCGTGCAAGTAGGGCGCACTGGTGTACTCACGCCTGTGGCGGAGTTGGAACCGGTACTTATCTCCGGTTCCACGGTATCGCGTGCCACCCTGCATAACCAGGATGAAATCGCTCGTAAAGACGTACGCATTGGTGACACCGTACTCGTCGAAAAAGCAGGAGAAATCATTCCCTCTGTCGTGAAGGTGGTAGAAGCTAAAAGGTCCGCAATGGCACAGCCCTACAGTTTGTCGGAAGCAGTTGGCGGTGTATGCCCCAGCTGCGGCGCACCCGTCTCGAAAGAAGAGGGGCAAGTGGCATGGCGTTGCACAAACTTTGCTTGCCCTGCTCAGGCAGTGACGCGTACAAGTTATTTTTGTTCTCGCGCAGCTCTCGACATTGAAAATCTCGGTGGTGTGGTAGCTGAGGCTCTAGTGAACACAGGGCTGATACGTACGCCACTGGAACTCTTTAAGCTTACCCGGGAAAAACTCGGAGCGCTTAATCTGGGCACAACGAAGGATCCACGCCGCTTTGGCGAAAAAAACGCCTCGAAGGCTATTGACTCTTTGGAAAGAGCTCGCAAATTTCCCATGGAACGCTGGATTACGGCTTTCGGCATCCCTTCCATCGGAAGCATCACCGCACGAGAAGTTGCAAAATACCATCGCGATATCAATGAGCTGGCCAACTCTGATTACCTCCGTACCCTCGTTGAACTGGAGGATAGCATCAGCGCTTACAACAAACTAAACCCTGAATCCCCGTCCAATAAGGGCAAAGAGAGAGCTGGTCTTGAAAGCCAACGAGCTGAACTCCTGCGAAGGATACACGGATCGGCGGCGACATATATGGAGCGTGGGTATTTATCGCTGGAACCAGATGGAAAGAACAAATTACGCCTCGTCAACCCCATTGGTTCCGTCTCCTGTCGCAAGCTCTTGGCTTATTGGGAATCAAGCGCTGGAAAGCATGTGCTGAATGAGCTGCATGAGTTGGGAATTCTGCCCGTCTCTGATTGCTATGTCCAGAATCCGGCGGAAGGAAAGCAAGGCCCCCTGACAGGACTGACTTTTGTACTAACCGGAGCTTTGAGTATCCCACGCGATGAGATGGAGCGACGCATCAGCGCTGCCGGAGGAAAGGCAAGCGGGTCGGTAACGAAAAAAACGAGTTATTTGGTTGCCGGAGAAGGCGGAGGCAGCAAACGCGAGAAAGCTGTCAAGGCAGGCGTGCCCATCATTGACGAGGCTACGCTGCTTCGCATGATGCAACCAAATGAGGAGCTATGATCCCCGCACCTCTCATCCTATATGGCACAATTGCCATCGACACTCTGATTACTCCATCGGGGAGGGCCGACAAGGTGGCAGGAGGTTCAGGCATCTACGCCGCACTAGCCGCCCGGCTTATCTGCCCAGCCCACGAATTGATTGGGGTAGTGGGTGATGACTATCCTCCTGACTGGCAGGCAAGACTCGAGCGTTGTGGGGTGAACTTCCAACATGTCATCCATGCTCCCGGCTCAACTTTTGCTTGGACCGGGCAATACGAAGAAGATATGAATTTACGAGCTACCTTGCGCACGATGGAGGGCGTACAAGCTCAATGGCAACCGACCCTGCCAGACGAGTTGCGCCAAAGCGTCGGTGTGGTGGTAGCAGCCAACGTAACTCCTCCTCTGCAAGTTGCTTTCCTGCGGCAGTGCAACCCTAATGCCTTGATCTTAGCTGACTTCATGAAAAGTTGGATCATCCGAGAACCGAATTACACACGCCAATTGCTATCTATGGTAGATGTCGCGCTGATGAATGATGAGGAAGCTCGTGAGTTCGCACAAACAGAGGATCTGAGCGCTGCTGGATATGCTCTCTTACAAGCCGGTCCGCATTATGCCATTGTGAAACATGGCAGTGCAGGATCCACAATGTACCACCGTGACGACCATCACGCCGTGCGCTGCTTTCACTGCCCGCCCATGCGTCTTGAGCATACCGCAGATCCCACGGGTGCAGGTGACAGCTACCTAGGCGCTTTGTCCGGCTACTTAAACATCGTCATCCGCGGTAAGGCAGTGGAGTGGGAAGACATGTGCCACGCCATGGTATGCGGCAGCGCCATCGCTGCATGTACTTGTGAGCAATTCGGAGCAGAAGGGCTGATTCGTCTCAACCGCTTTGAACTCAAAAAACGGTTGTTGCTCTACGCAGAAGAGAACGGGCTCAACCCTCCCCCTGCTCTCGGTTGAATTGCTGACGGGTCCGGGCTTGTTCGTACGCCGCAATGCGCTTCTCGCGCGTTTTCTTGAGCCGATAGGCAAAAATTATAATGACCAAGCCACCCGAAAAAATCACTACACCCCCCAGTGCCGGCGCCAACCCGTAGCAAAAGGGTAAACTCACCACCGCAGCCAATACAAGCACACACGCCGCAAGCAAGCACATCACCGTATCGTAATAGGCTCCGTACCACATCAAACTCAATCCGTACGCGAACACCATAAATGGTCCCAACAGCCGAATCCACAACGCCGGGATGTAGAACAAAAATGGCAGTACAAGCGTATCCAGCAACAACTGCACAAAAAAACACAGCGACGCAACCGGCTTACCCGACTGACGCACTCGTAGCACGTGTGCCACAACCACCAACACGGGTACCAAAACCATCAGCGATACGCCTACCCACATGGCCCTCTCATCGCCGCCCCATGCGTACAATTCATATAAAATCCCCAACGCCAGCAACATCAACCCTGTTCCCCACAGCGTACTCAACAAATTCCTCGGCAATCCCTGCACTTCCGTACGATTCGTCTCCGCACGCGCCGGGAGAGTCAACTCTCCGCTCGCCTGCTCTGCGGCGTCTATTCGCTGCACTGCGGAGTCATCGTTCATGGTGATAGTGGGGGTTAATGTCTTCGACCTGTACGCCTGCGTACAGCCAGGGCTTGTCGTCTCGCGTTGCTCGCCTTTTTACGTACCACACGCGCCCTGCCGGTGGAACGTTTTTTACCACGCGACGCCACTCGGCGCACATCTCCCGGATGGTAATCCGATGCGCGCACCGGCGTTCGAGCAGTTTGCGCAGCGGCGATGTAAGCGCGCCTTTGGTCGCTCAGGGAATAATTAGCAGCGTTTTGCTCTTGGAAATAAGCCTGATAGGCGGGATCTACCTGTCCAATGTGTACCACAGCATCTGAATAGGTGCGAACTCCAACGCTCCCGCCCGGAGGGGGGCCTTGCTGGCAGGACACCACCAACATCACCACCGGGATCGCAATGTACTTTTTAATGTCTCTCATGATTGTCTTATGGTGCCACAGCGTTAAACACGTTCCCAGGTACGCTGAACAGGTAGCGCAAGAAACTTTCGGCTGACGCGCAACCGTTCATGCAAAAAAGACTACACAAAACAGCCATTATCAACAACATACGCTTGATGATAGCAATCATAATAATAAGGAAGAGTTAAAGATCCTGAGATTATGCTACCATAATTCAAACGGTTTGCCAACACCAAACAACTTGTTTTGCAAAGTTATTTCACGAGGTCCGGCAGGCACTCTTATTTCATCTTCACAGAAATATCCACGGCCTTGGCTTCCCAAACACGACTATCAGGGTCATAGGGGATATCCCGAAGGAGAGTCACCTCACCCTCGCCATCGCTGGATTTGTTTTCCGCAGGTATAGCCTCATACGCGCTCTCGACCGTGGGAGAAGAAAAAGCGGTGCGGAAGAGTTGGAACAAAGGCTTCCCATCTTTCGTCGTCTTCTTCTCACCGCCATCCTCGTCAATAAGCAAACAGAAACCGAACTCCCCACCACCAATCTCTGATATCATCACCTGCATCTCATACCACTCCCCTTTCTCCACGGTGACCGGGTCTCCTACCTCAAAACCTCCCATACCTTGGTTCCATATCTCGGTACCTTGGTATTCAACAAGAGTGCGCTTCTTTTTCTCATCAGGATAATCAAGCCATTCGTGCCATTTGGCGTTACGCAAATTGTGCAAGCCGCACGCCAGTACGTTTCGTCCGTTAAAACGCACAGCCATTACAGTATCCGCAGCCCCGACAAATCGGAATGTCCCAGACGCCGGTGCCTTCACTTTGGCACGATAAAGCACGAGCCACCGACTCTTTTTGAGTCCCTGCTTACCGGTGGGATCATAGGCATGCACGGCTTCTTGATCCTTGCAATTCGGCATAAAGAAACATGTGCTGTAAAGTTGCATCTTGGAACGCATGTACATCACCAACATACCGGGGTCCCAATTCTTGTTATAAAAATTGCTCTCAAACTCCAGAACCTGTTCGTTGCTGATCTCACTTGCAAAGGCCGATGCTTTACCATCTACGCTGCGTTTGAGATCCCAAAAATACCCGCTAAAGGCCGAATCCATTTTCTTACCACCCATACCTCCACGCCCGGATCCCTCACCAAGTCCATCCCCCAATCCGCCCCCCACGTCTCCGAAGCCCGTATTACTCATGGTCGGAGTATCGTCCATGGGGACATCCACGGTAAAAGTCGGCTGCGCGATGGGTGTGTTGCTTGCAATAATGGCCACCGGCGGTGCGGTCGGTGGTTTACCTCCGGATATATCGCGTACCTTGGGCACCTCCTTGACCACATCCTCCTGACTCTCTCCTTGGTAAACGATGAACTCCGGCGAGGGAGGCGAAGCTATGAGAATCTTCGTAACTGCCAACCCTCCCAGCAAGACCGACAAGATGACTACCATGAGAATAATCGCGCGCCGCCGCGTGCGATAGCGTAGCGACTCCATGTTGCCACGGGCAGTGTCTGCTATGCGAAACCTGATAGCCATAGAGGACTCAGAAAAGTCTGCGCTCATTATACCGACCGACACCCCTACCTGTCAAGCTCAGATGCACTCACTGAGCGGCGTTGCACGAGAAAAATGTTCGGATGCAACGTTTCTCCCTTGAAATGTGAGGCTCGGAGATATAGAATAGCCGGGATGAGAAGCGCTGGGCAAAATATTCCCCCGATGAGGGAGGCAAAGCAGCAGGAACAGAAAGCTATGGGAGAAGGGACTCGCGCTCTGATCGCAGCGGCTGCAGCCTTTATTGTGCTTTTTGGTTTGAAGTACACACGTGACGTGACGGTGCCTATCGTGCTGGCGGCTTTTCTCGCAATCGTGAGTTACCCGCTCACAGCACTGCTACGTACGAGGATACGATTTCCGCACTGGTTGGCAGTCACATGTACCGTGGTAGCGGATATAGCGGTACTGTACGGACTGACCATGCTGACCAAGTTTTTAGCAGCTGACATGAAGGCCACCCTGCAAGGAGACTTTATGCCCCATCTGGAACACCGCGTGGACCAGTTACTAAAGTGGTCAGATCAATTTTTCTTCGGTGAACAGTTGCGCGAACTATTCGACTCGCCAATGAATCTCATTAACAGTCACAGTCAGCAGATAATTGAGTTTTCACAATCGCTTACCGGACAAGTGCTCTCCATTATATCGTTGACGGTACTTGTACTTATATTGATGACATTTTTGCTGGGGGAGGCCCCTCTTTTCCGACGGAATTTGAATAATCTTCCCAATAGTTTACAGGGAAAGTTGAAGGTGATCACGGCATTGCAGGGCGTGCAAAAATACCTGATTATAAAGATACTCGCAAGCGTAGTTACAGGCTTGCTGGCGTGGTTTCTCTGTCACATAATGAAGGTACCGTTTGCTTTCATGTGGGGGTTTGTGGCCTGCACGCTTAACTTCATTCCGACCATAGGTTCTATTGTTGCGGCCATACCGCCCATACTACTGACGCTGGTGATGCAAGACTGGGGAAGTATGTTTATTGTAGCGGGCGGATACTTGGCCATCAACTTTGCCATCGGCAACGGAATTGAGCCCCTCTTTCTGGGCAAACAATTTGGAATAGCTACATCCATGGTACTTGTGTCAGTGATCGTGTGGGGATGGGTATGGGGGCCGATAGGGATGCTGCTTGCCGTTCCCTTTACCATGTTCTTGAAGCTGGCGCTGGAAAACTCTGTGGATTTGCACTGGGTAGCAGCTATTATTGATGATGCCCCAAACACGGAATCCAAGACAGAAGCGACTACGCAGGATGAACTCTGATAAGTGATTATACTGAAACGACCGAACAACCTTATGCACCAATTCTCATATAAAAATGGAACGCTTCACTGCGAAAGAGTGGCGCTGAACCAAATTGCCGATCAATACGGCACCCCCACGTTTGTATACAGCCGAAATACTATTCTGAATGATCTGGATGAGTTCCAACATGCTTTTGAAGGTGTGGACGTACACATTGCGTACGCCGTCAAAGCCTGCTCCAACGGCGCCATTCTGCGACTCATGGCGCAACGCGGTTGTGGTTTTGATATCGTGTCCGGCGGAGAACTTTGGCGTGTCATCCGCGCGGGGGGCAACCCGGCATTGTGCACATATGCGGGAGTTGCCAAGACTGAGCCTGAGATCCGCTACGCCCTCTCTTCGGGCATCTATTGCTTCATCTGTGAAAGTGAGAATGAGTTGCGCGAGATCGACCGCATCGCTGCCGAAATAGGCACTGTAGCTCCTGTGGCCGTGCGCGTGAACCCCAACGTCGATGCACACACGCATAAATACATCACCACCGGGACGAATGAGAATAAATTTGGCGTGGACATCTCGCGCATTGAATCCCTCTACGCTGAGATTGCCGCGCAAATGCACCATCTGCGTATTCGAGGCATTCAGATGCATATCGGCTCTCAGCTCACGGATGTGACCCCCTTCGTCATGGCCGTCGAAAAAATAGCGCCTATCGCTGCCCGTCTCAAGGAAACCTATGGCATTGAGTTCTGGAGCATCGGCGGCGGCATCGGTATCATTTACGATGGGTGCCTGGCCTCCGGTGAAAAAAAATGGTGGGATGAACACCCGCAGCAGATCACGATCCAATCGTACGCTCAGGCTCTCATCCCCTTGCTGAAGCCCCTCGGACTGCGCATTCTGCTCGAACCCGGTCGCCGCCTTGTCGGCAATGCGGCCGTCATGCTCACCCGCTGTGTTTACGAGAAAAAAGGTGAAAGCAAGCTTTTCAAGATGATCGATGCGGGCATGAATGATATCATCCGCCCCGCACTCTACGAGGGTTACCACGAAATCTGGCCGGTCCGCCAGCACAGGGATGATTTAGTGGTAGCGGATATAGTGGGCCCCATCTGTGAGTCCGGTGATTTCCAAGCTCAAAACCGCAGCATTCCGGATGTAAAGCCCGGCGAGCTCCTGGCCGAAATGAGCGCGGGGGCGTACGGCTTTAGTATGTCCTCCACATACAACTCACGCCCCTTGGCGGCTGAGGTCATGGTGGATGGTGACAAGGTCACCCTCATCCGGCGTCGGCAAACGCTTGAACAATTAGTAGAGGACGAAATACTCCCGATCGATTAACACAAATCTGTCCATGGCTCGTCTTTCAATCCCGGAATATGTGATGGCACTGGCGCACGTGGCGGCCCTGCGCTCCGAAGATCCTTACCGCAAAGTGGGAGCAGCGGCTCTCGATGCCGACAATCGTGTTATCGGTACCGCCTACAATGGACTTTACCCCGGTTTTACGGCTCCTCCCGGTTTTTGGAACTCTCGCGACGAGCGCCAAAAGTTCATGCTGCATGCAGAAACCAACTTGTGCAGCCTTTTTAAGCGGGGAGAGGCGAAAATCGTAGCATGCACCACAATGCCCTGCACCTCTTGTATGCAGGCCCTGTGCGCACATGGGGTGAAAATTATCTACTACGGCGAAGATTACCAAAAATCGGAGGCGCGTGCTATTGCAGATCTGTACGGTGTTCAGCTCACCTGCGTGCCCGATTATCCCCTTTCAAATCTGCCGCTCGTACCAAGCAATTAACGGTTCTACGAGCGGCGCAGCATAGCCGTGAGTTCCTGTTCGAAGCTCTTCATTTCCTCCGGAGAAGGGGTTCCGTTTAACTTGCTCCATCCAAAGCGCCCAAGCTGGTCGATTTGCCAAGCGCCCTCAGCCCCACCCGGGAAATGAGCCTTGCCAGAGATCAAAGTGCCGGGCAATTGCAAGTCATCTAACTCCACTCGCACCGTCCCTGACACATTGCCCTCTCCTCCCTCTGAAAGGTGTTCTTTGGATTCACTTTGCGGGTCATTCGCAGCAACGTCAGGGGAAGGCTTTTCGCTTGCAAGCTCTATTCCATGGTCAAGAAGCAGGAAGCGTACATCCATGTAAGTGAGGTGTAGGCCATACTCGCTCTGCAGTTTCTTCTGAATACCATTGAGATCTACACCTTCTGCCACCCATTTTTTCACGGCGGCAAGTTGCTCCTCGTTCACGATCGTACTCATGCGTCTATCTTAGCACCTTGCTACAGCTCTGTCAATGCACCGTTCGTCAAAACCAAAGCAAAAGCGGAATGCACAGCTGCACGCGACGGATAAAAACACGAAAAAATTCCAATGAACACAAGGCAGACACAATTCTACCATGCCCCCCCCTCCGCAATTCTCCCGACGTGATTCAAAAAGACAAGTATTCCGAGAAATGTGGGCGTCAGCAACTGCGCTTGCCAATTTCTCTGGTGTTTCCCCGTTGTGCGATAAGCCGACGCTTGATCGACACCGTTCTACCATTCATCGCAAGATTCGGCGAAATAAGACTTACGCAGGACTCTCCACACGGAGAGTTGCCACACGTACTCCACAAGAACAGGCCAGAAAAAGGAGCAGGACAGCCTGCCCATGCGACTGCCTCAAGGCAGCCCCCGGCCGACGCACAGGAGGGAGGGTCGACGGAGGCAAAAAACAGGTATTTTAAGCACCGGCGCGCATGAGGCGCTCAATGTCTGCTACCTCCAATGGGGCTCCAGGAATGAGATCCTCCACACCACTGGGGTGAATGAGCACATCCGTCTCAATACGCACTCCCAGATTTTCCTCAGGAATGTAGATGCCTGGTTCAATCGTCCACACTTGTCCCACCGCAAAAACCGGATCTTCAGGGCAGACGTCATGCACATCCAGCCCAAGAGAGTGAGAAGCGCTGTGCATGTAATATTTACGGACGCAAGTAAGATCCCCCCCTTTGTCCTGTAATTGTTCAGGAGAGAGCAAGCCGAGTTTAACAAGCTCCTGAGCCATGCGCGCTCGCACGCGGCGCTCATAGCCAGCCTTTCGTACACCAGGCAGCATGATAGAAGCCGCGTAACGATGCACTGCCAACACAGCCTCGTACACAGCTTTTTGGCGTGGAGAGAATCTTCCGTTTGCAGGAATGGTACGGCTCATATCGCCGGCATAACCACCATATTCAGCGCCAATGTCGAAAAGGATGAGATCGCCATCTTTGCAATTTTTGTGATTGCTAATGTAGTGCAGCACACAGGTGTCCGGACCAGAGGCGATAATGGGGAGAAATGAAAATTTACGGGAGCTGCGGCGAATGTACTCTCCGCTCAGTAAGGCTTCCATTTCAAATTCTCCCATGCCAGGTTTAATTTTCGGGAGAATAGCAGCGAACCCCTCACCAGTGATTTTACAAGCCTCACGGAGCTGAGTTATTTCCGGCGCTCCCTTGCTCAGCCGCATCTCAGCCAAAATCGGGTAGAGACTGCGTATCTTCATCTTTGCATAATTTGACTCAAATGCGGCCAACATGCGTTCGTTCCGTGTCTGCACATCCGTATAACGCCGCGGGTGAACATCACGCTCCCAGTAAACGTACTCAGCAGCAGACGCAGCTTCAGCAACAAGCATTTGATATTCACTGGTCCACCGTACGTCCCGGATACCGGAGAGTTCACTCGCTTCCTCCCGGGTAAGCCGGGCTCCCTCCCAGATGACAATACGCTCATTCGTTTCACGCAACAACAGAGTATCCTCATGCTGTCCATTTGCTCCCACACGCATAATCAGAATAGTTTCCTCCTGATCAATGCCGGTCAGGTAATGCAAATCGGCATTTTGATGGTGCTGCATGGTACCATCGGCATTCGTCGGATAAACATCATTGGCGTGAACCACAACTAGCGAGCGGTCGGGAAGACGGGAGGCCAACGTATCACGCGTGGCTTGATAAAACGAAGCAGGGATGGGTGTATAGCGTAAAGTTTTCATGGGGTACAAATCACTGCGGGAAGTATAGCCCCACGGACATGATAGTGCAATCCGAATGCATGTCCTGTCACAAAAAACTTCTCCACCGCGAAAATTTGTCTTTACAAAAGAGAGTATCAGGATATAATGTGCGCTCCCGTGAGCTGAGCTCACAAAAAGGATCTAGTCGTGAATCTATAAACCTGTTTCAAATTCCATGAAAGTTCTTTCCTCACTTGCCTCCATGAAGCGCCGCCACGCTGACTGCCAGATCGTGAAGCGCAAGGGAACGCTCTACGTTATCTGCAAGAGCAACCCCAAGTTTAAGGCTCGCCAAGGCGCCACGGCTGGCACTCGCCTCAGCAAGAAGGGTGTCAAGTGATCCCGGCGCCACACGCACAAGCCTGTAGCTTTTCGCGAGGCCGGTGGTTTTTCACCGGCCTTTTATTATACCAACATAGCACCAATTTCAATGGAAGAGGAAGTAATCAGTCATATATACCCGCTCGGTAAATTTCGCTTTGAAAGCGGAGATGTATTACCGGGGATGCAGCTTGCCTATGAAACGTATGGGACGCTTGCTCCCGATGCCGGCAATGCCGTACTCCTTTTCCACGCCCTCACGGGAAGCCACCACGCGCACGGCCGCAACACCACGCTGCCGGAAGCTGGTCGCTTTTGGCAACCGGAAAATTACGACGGTTGGTGGGATCATATGATCGGTCCGGGTAAGCCCCTGGATACAGAACGCTACTTTATTGTTTGCGCTAACTTCTTGGGTAGTTGTTACGGGAGTTCGGGCCCCTGCTCCACCGCACCGGATGGAGAGGTATGGGGAAGCAGATTTCCCATGGTAACAGCCAATGACCAAGCACGCGCTCAAGTTCAGCTGCTCGAGTCGCTGGGCATTCAGCGCTTTTCTGTGGTAGGGCCTAGCGTGGGAGGCATGCTATCGTTAGCGTTGGCCCACATGTACCCGGAGCGAGTGAAAAGCGCGATCCTCATCGGAGTGTCGGATTTCCCTCCCATTGAGCATAAGCTTTCGGTATTTGAGCAAATTGCGGCCATTGAGCTGGACGCGAACTACTGCGCGGGTCGCTACTCGCTGACAGCCCCCCCCGTGCGAGGATTGGCTCTTGCGCGTATTATCTGCCACAAACTCTTTGTCTTTCAACGCGGATTGGAGAAACGCGCGCGCCGCGGCGTAACCTCGCCAAATGGGTTGCTCACTTGGTACACGCCCACGCGCAACACGGAAAGCTACATGATACACCAAGGCTCCAAATTCGCCAAACGTTTCGATGCCAATTCCTACATACGTATTGTCAATATGTGGGCATCTTTCGACCTACCCAGTCTGAGTGGAGAATCTTCATTGCAAGCGGCCTATAGCGTATATGCCCGACACAACATCCCCTTTCTGCTCTATTCGATAGACACGGACTGCTGCTTCACTCCACGCCAGATTTCTTTTTTCCACAGGCGCTTACTCAAAGCGGGGGTATCAGCAAACTACGTACGTATCCATTCCCGCAAAGGGCATGATTCCTTCCTACTGGAGCCGGAGCTTTATGAGCAAGGAATTCGCAGCTACCTGAACCGAAAAAATGATTGATTTTTTTAGTTTTTTCGACCTTTGCTAATTTCTTTCTTGCAATCGTGCCGCTATCATGCTAACTTGTTCCCGAAGTTCAAACAGCTTTATGAAAACCCCCATCCTTAAGAAAACCGGCAAAGGTGGCTTCACCCTCATTGAATTGATGGTTGTGATTGCTATTCTGGCGACCCTCGCCTCTATTGGCTACGGTCCCATTCTTGATCACATGAACGATGGCGACCGCCAAAAGGCCAACTCCAACCTCAAAAGTGTCTTTACCCTGCTCCAGCAATTCAAGATGGACAACGGCAGCTTCCCCTGCGATGCCACTGGCGAGCGACTTCAGGAGGACAACACTGATCGTGACTTCGGCGATTTGAAGGGCGACCACTCCAACGCATACTTCCGCCAGCTCTTCTTCAAGAGCGGCGTCGAATCCGAGAAACCTTTCTTCGCCAAGCTCTCTGCGCCCGGTCTGGTCATCCAAAAGGAAGGCGATGAGAAACTGGCAAGTGGCAATGCGCTGCGTCCCGGGGAAAACGCCATGTCTTACGTGATGCGCCGCGACCCGCAAGATGACAATGTGAAGATTGCTGTTTCCAAAAGCAACGCTCCGTTGGCTATGTGCTCTGTGTACCCGAGTGCCACTCCATATACCGGCGATAAATTGCAGATTGATATGATTTCATTCCGCGGGCACTTCTTCGTATTGTCGAGCGATGGTTCAGTTTCGGATCAGCAGGATATCGTGGAGGACACCGAGGAGAATGAAGAAATCGGCGTCTTCAAGGATGGCAAAGATATCTTCCCTGAGACTAAGCGCGGCCGCGCTACCGCCGCAGATCACCTTGTGCTGACCCCCGAGACCTGATAAAGGCTCCTCGACCAGTTTTTATTAAATCAAGCGCGCCGTGATGGCGCGCTTTTTCGTGGGAAACGATACCCGTATGAGGTATAGTCTCTCCGTGTAGTGCTGTGACTCACAACAGAGAGCAGAGACTGCTTTTCAAAGGTCTCTCCCGAACACTTCCGAGTGACGACCACTTTCCTCAAGCGCAAGCAAACGCGACGCAGGAAGCTCGCTTCGAGACATCTGCTTATAATGCAGGCGATCACGGAAATAATCAACGGCGCTCTGAGAGACAGCAAAGATGCGATGAAAGCCGAGTTGACGTGCCTTTTTTTCTACATAATGGCACATCGCCCGACCATAACCGTGTCCCTCATAATTCTTTTTGATGAACAGGCACCCCAACTCCGCGCAGTCAGACTCGGCGTAAGGGTACAATGCCACACAGCCGACAATGGTGTCGTCCAGTGTATACACGTAATAACTGTGTAAATTATCGCGAATACTTTCGTAGGTTCTCTGCACAAGTTTAGAGTCAGCCACGCACCGTGCAATCATAGAAAGTAGCTCAGGAATGTCGTCCCGCTGTAACGGACGAATCTCGCGGTAAGAGTCGGCATGCACCATGGTTCCCACTCCTTCCTCAGAAAACAGCTCATCCAGCAGTACGCCACGATGCAACCCATCCAACAAGTGTACACGTGCAATTCCTCTCCGGCAGACCGCGGCTGCAGCTTGCAATTCCTCCGCATGTGAACATGAGTCAGGAGCTAACCCTGCCACCTCACTCTCCGGGATGGCAAAAATTGGTTGTCCCTCACGGCGAGGCACCTCATCCGTCTGCAAACAGATATATTTTGCAGCGCCGAGCTGCACCGCGAGATGAACACTGCCCTCGTCAAAACGACCGGAGACTCCGGAGGCTACAATCGCTACCTGACGTCGTTCAACGATTTCTCGCACACGAGCAACAGCGCATTCACCGGCCGTAAGCGGCAAATCCGCCACGGCGGCGTGCATCTCGCACTTATCAGCGCGGTGCTGCAAAGCCGCGGAATCCTCCCCCTCAGCCACGAGTATCAAACGAACTCCAATTTCGTGCAAGGCGTCGGCATCCAACAAGGCATCCACAAGTTCATCCGCTCCATGAAGACTCCGGGCTACGTGCACCACCATAAGTTTTCCCCGGAAATAGGGAACATATTCCAGCACGGAGCGTATATTCACAGCCATTTCACAAAAGAAAGGTCAGGATGTCAGAGAGAAGGATGTATATCCTCGGGATTATAGGTGGGAGTGGCTCCGTTAGATTTACCCGGGGTACTTTCACGTTTGATATTCACTAACCTTTTCTTGCGATTTGGCAATGTCACCTTCTTCTCTTCACGGTCAGGAGCCACATCTGGCAAGGCGCCGCTGGTGGCTGCCTCCTGTTGCTCGCGAATGTGCTGAAGCTGCCCCCGCAAACTGGCCAGTAGATCCCCTTCCATGCCGCCAACGGGAGAATCATTCGCACCAAGATCCTGCGGCAGAGACGCCAAGAAATCTTCAAATGCGCTCAAATTGGTCGTTGTGCGGAACATGCGAGAAATCATGTCAAGCTGAATATCCTGCATGAGGGTTTCAAACAGGCCGTACGCCTCGCGTTTATATTCCACCAAAGGATCTCGTTGCCCTTGGGCGCGCAAGCGTACGCCCTCGCGCAGAGCATCCATATCATTGATATGGCGCTGCCACATCTTATCAATAGCCTGCAACATGATGCTTCGCTCCATTCGATCCACATAATCGGGGCGCTCACTGCCCACTTTCTTCTCATACATCTCATGCACCAAGGTAATAATGGCCTCAGCTGCATCAGCGGCAGACTTACCCTCCAGCCAGGAAGAATCATGTCCCTTGCCGATGGGGAAATTGGTATTCACCCACTGCAACAAACCTTCAGCCTGCACCATGCCATCCAACTCGTCTCCCACATAATTTTCGCATTTAAGGCGCACCGCTTCTTCAAGATTTTCGTAAAGCATGATACGCGGCTCCTCGCAGAGCAAGGCATCATTACGCATAGCGTAAACGATAGTGCGCTGCTGATTCATCACATCATCATAATCCAACACATGTTTGCGCCACATGTAATTTCGCTGCTCCACACGTTTCTGCGCCCCTTCAATTACCTTATTCATGAGGCGATTTTCTACGGCCTCCCCTTCTTCCATGCCAAAGCGATCCATGATACGAGTCATTCGTTCACTGCCTCCGAAATTGCGCATCAAGTCATCCTCAAAGGATAAGAAAAACTGCGATGCACCGGGATCGCCCTGACGAGAGCAGCGGCCACGCAACTGTCGGTCAATACGGCGAGATTCGTAGCGTTCCGTACCCAGAACAAATAACCCTCCCAGTTCCGCGACACCATCTCCCAATTTAATATCGGTGCCACGTCCGGCCATGTTGGTTGATACAGTGACAGCTCCGCGCTGACCGGCCAAAGCGATGATTTCCGCCTCACGCTGGTGATTCTTTGCATTCAACACTTCGTGTGGAATTTTGGCGATTTTGAGCATGCGGGAGAGTGTTTCGGAAGCCTCTACACTAGCGGTACCAACAAGCACGGGCTGTCCCTTTTTATGTAGCTCGACAATTTTTGCCACCACCGCGTTAAACTTTTCACGCCGACTTTTAAAGATAAGGTCATTGAAATCTTCACGGATGCAGGGCTTATTGGTAGGGATCGGGAGCACATCCAAACGATAAATATCGTGGAACTCGGCAGCCTCAGTTTCAGCGGTGCCAGTCATGCCCGCCAAGCGAGTGTACAAGCGGAAATAGTTTTGAATGGTAATGGTGGCATAGGTCATGTTCTCTTCCTCCACGGTCACCCCTTCTTTAGCCTCCACAGCTTGGTGCAATCCCTCGCTCCAACGGCGACCCGGCATCTCGCGGCCCGTATTTTGATCAATAATGATGATCTTACCCTCCTTCACCACGTATTCTTTATCTCGCTCGTAAATCGTGTACGCTTTGAGAAGCTGACTCGTGGTGTGCAGACGGATGCCGGTTTCCTCCAACTTGCGGGTGAGCGCCTGCTTGCGCTTCTCTTTTTCATGTTCGCTGAGACGTTCATCCTCATCAATGTTCACGAACTCCGTACCAATATCCGGCAGGACAAAAGCCTCCGGATGCCCGGGGCTGATCAGTTGTCTCCCTTGCTCCATCAAATCAGCATCATGAGTTTTTTCATCAACGCAGAAATAGAGCTCTTCCTTAAGCTTGTACTGCTCAATCTTGCGCGGATCCTGCAGCAAGAGCATTTCGTACTTTTCCACCATGCGGCGGTATTCCGGATCTTGCTGGCTTCGCATGAAAGCACGATTCCTCGGCATGCCCAACTTCACCTTGTACAAACAGCGGCCGGCAGCCTCAGTATTACCTGACTTAGCGTACTCCATAGCTTCTGTCATCAGGCGATTACACAACTCTACTTGCGCCTTCACCACCTTTTCAATGATTGGCTTCAAGGAGTCGTACTGTTGTTCCATCTCGACAACCGCCGGACCGGAGATGATGAGTGGAGTACGAGCCTCATCAATGAGAATGGAGTCCACCTCATCAATGATTGCGAAGTAGTGTCCGCGCTGCACTTGGGCCTCCCGAGTGGATGCCATACCATTGTCGCGCAGGTAGTCAAAACCGAACTCGGCATTGGTGCCATAAGTGATATCGCAAGCATATTGCTCACGGCGTTGGTCATTGGGCATCATGCTCTGAATGCAACCTACCGTGAGTCCCAAATGATTGAAAAGCGCCCCCATCCACATTGAGTCACGCCGAGCAAGGTAGTCATTGACTGTGACCACATGCACACCCAATCCGGTGAGTGCATTCAGGTAAACAGGAAGCGTCGCTACCAGTGTTTTGCCTTCACCTGTTGCCATTTCTGCAATAAATCCACGGTGCAGTGCCACTCCGCCCACCAACTGCACATCAAAATGTACCATGTTCCACTCCGTAGCCGTACCGCACACATCAATCGTCCTGCCACAAAGTTGACGCGCACCCAACTTCACAGCCGCAAAAGCCTCCGGCAATATGGTCTCCAGATACTTGGCGCGCAATTTGTCAAACTTTGGTTCAATATCCATGAAGGCCTTCTTCCCCTCCTCAATACTTTCCGGCAAGGCCTCCACATGCGGCAGCTTGGGGAAAAGATCCCCAAGAGCCTCGAAACGCTTATTAAGCCGCGCGGCGTATCCTTGCAAAGCCTCAGCATCAGCCGCCATAATGATACCACGCGGCGGCATATCCAATGGCTTAAACCGGTGCAGATACGCTTGCCACTCACGCGTTTTTTTGCGCAAAAACTCGACATCCTCTTCTTCCCATTCCTTCTCTTTATCCAAGATACGCTTCACGACCGGGCGAAGCCTGCGCAACTCGCGCTGGTTTTTTGAACCAACAATCTTGTTGAGTATCCACTTGATCATTTTCTCCTGCTCTGTACTTCTTGTTATTCCACGCGCCGAGCGCCCGGTCATTATACAACTTTGCCTTACAATTGGCAAGCCTGCATTGTTGCAGAGGCAGTTTTCTTGTACTGATTTTTCTTGCTATGCGGGTTGATTTATGATTTAGTAGCACTCGTTCACACCATGAAGTCATACACCATTTTTGAGAAGATCGACGAGGAGACGCTGAATGTCTTTTTGGAATGGATGCGCAATCAGGAGCGTAATGTGTACCGCGCGGCGGTGACGGAGCTGGCTGCTCTCAAGAAACTCAGAGCGGTTTACGTGCGTCAAAAACCGGTAGCCGAACAATTTGCCTGGCTTAAAAAAATGTTGGCGTGGAAACCGACGGAGGCCATAGGGGATCATCTTCTGCAGGTGTGGTTGGTGCGCAAGCACACGGACATGCTTGTGTCATTCTTAGATACGCTCGGGATTGCTCACAATGGACAGGGAGTGGTGGATAATCTGCCTGCTGCATTGGATGCTGACAAGCTAAAAGTTGGTGTCGATGCATTATTTGAAAAATATCCGGCCGGCGTAGTGTCTCTTTACCTGCACATGTTTCAAAACCAAACCCCGGAGGGTTGGAAAGAGCTGCAGGAGGTGTTGGATAACGACCCCCGCATCACCCTGCGTTAACCTGTGCTTTCCACGCGCTCATGTCGGAGGATGAGCAATTCATGCAGCAAGCGCTACTGGAGGCCGCGAAAGCCGAACGGGCCGGCGAAGTGCCTTGCGGCTGCGTCATCGTCAAAGAAGGTAGGGTAATTGCTCGTGGTTGGAATCAGGTGGAAACTCTCAAGGATGCCACGGCCCACGCGGAAATGATCGCGATCACCGCAGCGGAAGCAGCTGTGGGCGATTGGAGACTGGAGGACTGCACGGTGTATGTGACAAAGGAGCCTTGCCCAATGTGTGCCGGAGCGCTGGTACATTGCCGGCCGGCGCGCGTTGTATTCGGCATGGCTGATCCCAAATGCGGAGCTTGCGGGGGGTGGATTCATCTGCTGGACAGCAACCCTCCGCTCAATCATAAGTGCCCGGTAACAGGCGGAGTCTTAGCAGAACTCTGCAGCGAACAGTTTCGCTCTTTTTTCCGCCAAGCGCGTACGCAGCAGAAACAAGACCGCCCTGATTGACCCGCGCTATGCTCCCGCACATTGGCATTTACCTCCATGGCAAGCCGGCTTGGCCCTCCCGACCTTGGGCTACTTCCTGTGAGCAAGCCCTTGAGCAGCTGCTGCCCGTACTGCTGGCCACGCCACGTGGCCCTCAACATGTGCTCTCTACTCTGCGGGAAATTGAGATATCACTCGTAGATGATCAAACTATCGCACGTGTCCATGGCGACTTTCTGAATGACCCCATTGCCACAGACGTCATCACTTTCCCCTACGGCGAAATCATCGTGAGCTATGAAACAGCTGCCCGCTACGCGACGCAGCACTCCATTCCCGAACCGGAAGAGCTAATTCGCTACATCGTACACGGTCTCACCCACTTGCACGGATACCTGGATGCTTCCCCGGCACAGCGCGCCGCCCTCTTTGCGGTGCAGGAGGCTATGATGGGCCATCTGATTTGCAGCACAACCGAAGTCAGATTGAACCGGTGACCTAACCGAGACAAGCTCATCGGACAAGGCCATTGCTCTAATTACCCTGCTCTTCCACCGTCGCGGCGCGCGGCTCCGGGATCACTCCGCACTGCGCACGCTGCCGCAGCACATGATCCAGCAGCACAAGCCAAGCCATGGACTCCACAATCGGAACAGCGCGCGGCAACACGCAGGGATCATGGCGCCCTTTGCCACGCAGTGTGGAGGCCTGTCGTTCATCCGTCACAGTTTCCTGTTCCAGCATAATAGTGGCCGTCGGTTTGAACGCGAGCTGCATCACAATATCTTCTCCATTGCTGATGCCTCCTTGAATGCCGCCGGAGTGATTGGTGCGCGTGCGCACATCATTCCCGGACATGTAAAAGGCATCATTGTGCTGCGAACCGCACATTGCAGCTGCGGCGAATCCGCTGCCTACCTCAAAACCTTTGCACGCGGGGATGCTCAACATGGCATGTCCGAGCGTCGCTTCCAGTTTGTCAAAGACGGGGTCGCCTAATCCCGCCGGAGCGTACCTCACCACACAGCCTATCACGCCGCCCAGCGAGTCACCCTTGCCACGAGCCGCTTCGATAGCCGCGCCCATCCGTTCTGCTGCTGCCGCATCCGCCGTGCGCACCGGGTTGCTTTCCACCACGGATTTTTTCACCTGCTCCGGAGGCGTTTCGCAGCGCATATCGCCCACCTGCTTCACCCAAGCCACAACCTGCATCTGCGGACAAAACTGCGCCAGCACGGCTTTCGCCACAGCGCCAGCAGCCACGCGCCCGATGGTTTCACGAGCGCTGGCTCGCCCACCCCCGGCAGCAGCGCGAATCCCATACTTTGCATCGTAAGCGTAATCAGCATGCGACGGGCGATACTTGTGCAGCATTTCATCATACGCCGAACTTTTTGCATCTGCATTGCGGACAAGCATCGCAATTGGTGTCCCAAGCGTCTTTCCCTCATCACTCACACCACTGAGTATCTCCACCTCATCAGTTTCCTTACGAGGCGTTGTCAAAGCGCTCTGCCCGGGGCGGCGGCGGTCCAACTCCGCTTGAACAACCTCGCGACTCAGCGGAATGTTGGGCGGGCATCCATCCACCACAACCCCAATACCGACGCCGTGGGATTCACCCCACGTACTGATGCGAAAGAGTTCTCCGAATACACTTGCCATAACTTCGACTTTCATCATAGCGCAGCTGCCATGAATAAGCAAGGAAAACATGCCCCTCTCACGCTTCCACAAATGCATTTGATTCGGTTTTCACTTGCATTTTGGAGAAACTTCAGATACTAATGTGCTTATATGATTACTCAGCCTGAATGTGGTGATGCGCTTCGCTGGCCGGCCGAGTGGGAGCCCCAGCTCGCTGTGTGGCTTACCTGGCCCCACCGCAACGAGCTGTGGAATGGCGGCCTGCGCCAACTGGAACCCCATTTTGCTCGCTTGACCGCAGCGATCGCTCAACACGCCACAGTGCGTATCAACGCTGAGTACCCGCTGCAAAATCACATCCGCTCACTGCTTGGTAACGATTCAGGCATTGAGTTCTACGATCACGCAAGCGATGATGTGTGGTGCCGTGATCACGGTGCGATTTTTGTGGAACGCAGCGATGGTACTCTGCAGGTTGCGGATTGGCGGTTTAACGCATGGGGCGCCAAATTCTCCCCCTGGGATCAAGATGATAAAATAGCCGGTCGGATGGCCTCTGCCCTGCACCTACCCGTACTGAGCAGCCAAGTGGTTCTGGAAGGAGGCGCTATCGAAGGCAATGGCTCAGGACTCATCCTCACAACCGAAGCGGTGCTGCTCAACCCCAACCGTAATCCCGGCCTATCCAAAACTGACGTCGAGCGCGAATTGCACCGTATGCTTGGCGCCAAAAGAATTTTCTGGCTGGGAGCCGGTATTGAAGGGGATGATACCGACGGACATATCGATGACATGGTGCGCTTTGTGCGCGAAGATGTCGTGGTCGCCGTCACCGAAAAAAATCCCCATTCCCCCAATTACCACGTCCTCGCGGAGAATCATGAACGCTTGCAAGACCTGCGAACGCTTTCCGGTTCGCGCGTGGAAGTTATCCCCCTGCCTATGCCCTCCCCACTTATTCGGAGCGGTTGGCGCCTGCACCAGCTGCCTGCCAGCTATGCCAACTTTTTAATTTGCAATCATGCTGTTCTGGTCCCCACCTTTGGACAACCCAATCAGGACGATACGGCACTTGGCATCCTGCGCGAGTCCATGCCCGGCATGCACATCCTGGGTATCGACGCTCGTCCCTTTTTACTGGAAGGCGGAGCTATTCACTGCCTGACCCAGCAGCAACCATATCCAACGCACCCACCGATGAACGCAGTTTAGCCGATGGGCGCTACTCCTCTGCCCTCCCCTCACTAACGAAAAACTTTCACGACTCGTCATTGTTGCTTCGACATTGAAATGTTTCCCGCGTATTCGCTTGCATACATTCAGTCCCGTCTCAAATTTCCGTTGAAAACACGATTATCTCAAAATCAGACTGGCCGCGACCATTTGCAAAACGCCTTGCATCGCACCTGTTCACAGGGCGGAAGTTGACTCCACAAAGTCAGTACGTTATATCTCTGTGCAGTACTCTCTGTGCGACTACTCTGAAACAACATACCACGCATCGCGTCCCGAAAAACAGGCGTGGCCTACTACGAAGACCTCGCCTGCTTGGTGAACTTTGCTTACTGTTTCCTCAAAACCGGCAGCTGTAGCCAACGCGCACGCCGAGGTTGAGCTGAAAACTGGGTCTTCCCGCAAGCACCTGATCAAACGTCGGACGTCCGTATAATCCCTGCATTTGGAGGGCGAGAGTCACGGAGCCGGTGCCGGTCACTTCCTGCGTCACGCCAACTTCCGCGCTCCACGCGAAGCCCCATTTGTCCTTTTTCTCGCTCAATGTCTTTCCAAAAGCGCTTGCCTCCAGCTTCCCCTTCGTCTGAGCAAGACCGACATTGACCCCGCCGAAAAAATTCAAGGAATCGGTCAGGGGCGTTGTCAGACGATACCCGGGCATGATGTAGATATTTTCCATCTCTGCTTTTACATTAACCGGAAAAACATAGTCTCTGACCTCGTAATACACCGCATGCTCATCATCGCCCGCTGTGTAACCAAAGCGGATGTTCACGGCATGATGCTCGTTGATGGCGTACAGAGCGGTCAAATCCACACCATACGTATCCACCGAATAGGCAGGCACCTCTTCACTACCTTCCGAAAGATCTCTTAGCGCGAAGTTGTAAGCGGCATTCACCTCGAGACCGAACCCGTTCTTCTGCTGCTCCTCCTGACCGTACGCGATGCCGAGCGAGGCACACGCCAATAATGTCATAGCTGTCTTTTTCATAAAATGATTTTTCCACTCGGACAAGATGAGTATAAAGCTCTCAGAATACGCATGTCAAGCCCATTGATTCGGCGAGGAAAATCAAAAAAGGCGAGGCATATTATGCCCCGCCTGCTTGTTGATCATGGTATCAAGACCATCAGAACTGGCAGCTGTACCCCAGACGCACGCCGAGGTTGAGCTGGCTTTCCGCCTTAGCGCTTTCCCCTTCATCCCCGAAATCAGGGCGTCCGTACAGTCCTTGCAATTGGAGGGCAAGAGTCACGGAGCCGGTCTCGGTCACTTTCTGAGACACACCAAGTTCCACACTCCACGCGAAGCCCCACTTGCTCTTGCTCTCGCTGAAGCTCCCTTCCAGCCAGGAATCCTCAATCTTTCCTTTTGTCTGAGCAAGGCCCATATTGACACCACCGAAGAAACTGAGGGAGTCATTCAGCGGCGTCGTCAGACGATACCCGGGCATGATGTAGATATTCTGTACTTCTACCTTGAGATTCTCCGGGTAGTATCCCGGCTCATAAAACGTATGCTCATCATCACCCGTTGTGTAGCCGAAGCGGATATTCACGGCATGATTCTTGTTGAAGGCGTACACGGCGGTCAAATCCACCCCGTACGTATCTGCCCTGAAAGCAGGAATCCCTTCTTCAGCTTTCGAAATATCCTTCAACGCGAAGTTATAAGCAGCGTTCAGCTCGAGACCGAACCCGCTCTTCTGCTGCTCTTCCTGACCGTATGCGACGCCAAGCGCGGCACACGCCAATAATGTCATAGCTGTCTTTTTCATAGGATCGTTGTCCACTTGGACGAGCAAAGTATAGCGTATTCGGAATACGTATAACTTTGATCGTATCCCACTCGTCATGAAGCGGCAAGCCAACCACTAATTGAGTGTTTTTCTCTGCCGGAGGCAATGACCTGATTTTGAAAGGCACTGAAAAGAAAAGATTGTTTTTCTGACTGATGGCTTGACATACGTATTCCGAATACGTTAGCCATTCATTCAAGCATGAGTTTCTTCGTTCACCTTGAACCCCACCTCTATCGCCATCTGCAACCCGTAGTGATTCACATTGTACTTCTTCCCATCCGGGGCAGTTATTAGAAATTTTCGAATAACTGAAGCTCCGGACAAGGGGATCATCAGTTCCCAATCTTGCTCCCTTATTCACTCAATCAACGGCTCGCCATACTTCTTAATGACTTCCTCTGAAGTAATCTTCCAGATTAAATTTCGTTCATTCTGTAGTTTATCCCACATCCCCTCAAAGGCATCAATGATGGGTCTTGCATGTTGGATTTGCTGAAAAATATGATGTTCTCTACCAAATGAGTTAACAGACGTTCCTAACGACCAAACGAGAGGTTCATCCCCAAAATCAGGAAACATCAGAAATCTATCATGAAAATCAGCGTTAGGAGAATTAGCAGAAGCTCTGAATTCTATATTCAAACCAAAGGGCTTGATACACGCCGCATCCAATATATCATGATACTGCCGTATCAGCTCTGATTTATGCGTTCCTTCAGAACTCTTTAATCGTGTCAATGCTCTCATCTGCGCTCCGCTATTTTTGTTATAAAATAAAGTTTCAAGGACATCATTAGCCGATAAGTATGGATCCCATAGGTAAACTTTGCGCTCTCCATACTTCGTAATTAAAGATCGTATATCCTCTATTGCTTGCTTATGCAATGCATCGCGGTGCTCAGCACTAGTGGGACAATACTGTATGAATAGCTTTTTCTCTATCAGCTTTTCCAGAGACCTTTGATACAACCTTCGACGCAGTGGCTCATCTAGCACTAAAGGTTCAGTGTAACCAGTTTGAATTTTTTGATTAATTGGCAAACGTATTTTTTCGATGGTTCCTTCCTTCTTAAATAGGCGACATATTGTTGTCCCTCGCACACAAAGCGAAAATTTTGCTGTGATATTACGCATGATCGTTGTACCAGTCTCATACAATATGAGCCTATTACTTACGTCATATAAAGCAATCCTTTGTTTTTTATTGTCGTTATTAGCAACTACAAAAGTCCCATCCTCTCGAGCATTCTCTATGGCAATACTCTGCATCCCGTCTCTTTCTTTCCACGCTATTAACTGCAATGGGCGTGGCTTTGTACCGTTCAGCCAACACGGGTGTACTCTTATTTTATCCAAGGTCCCTTTAATTCCCTCTATCTCACATTCCAAACATTTTACGGGCAGAGCAATGATTAAATTCGAGATTTTGTCCGTTATTTCATCTATTAATATATTTGAGTGATTTTTAATCCGTTGAGATATTTCTTTTAACAATTGAGGATTACCTACAAGCTTAGAATACAACATCCCTGAAGAGTCGGACCATTCCCATATGTGGGCTCCCTCTTCGCCTTTCCCTCTCAACATCATACTGATGGGGGAAGTAGGAAACCCCTCCGATACCTGCATAGCTGGCGGGACATACCAATTCCCTAAAAATTCTAATCTACCAAACTTCAAACTTTTTTCTTCCTCCTTCCACTCTCCTTGTCTGCTTGCCTCTGATATCTTCTTTCCTATGGACTCCACAATCATGCCATGCTTGGTCACCATATATCGCCACTCTTTTTTCTCAAACAACGAGAAAGGTTGGAATTTCTGTGGTGTAAAATCCTTTTCATCTGTCGCTTCGATCAAAGTTAACATATTATACGATTCTGATTCCCTAGACGCGACAATTGATGTCACGTAAAAACCAGTGTATTTCGCTAGTATCTCTTCTTGTATTAATTTTTGGAAGAAAACTTCATCATAAACCAAATGCAATTCTTCTAGATTCCCATATGCTTTCATAGATGGCATCCTCGCAATTTTAACATAGGAATTCAAGCCTAAAATCCCTCCTTTTATATATCCACTTCTCCCACCACGAAAGGACGAAAGTACTCAAGCGGAAACCTGCCAGAACCTTATTCTAACGGAAAGCGATGACGGTTCAAGCGAGAAAAGAGATTCGTCAGGTAAATGTAAAGGGAATGTAGTTGACATGGGAGGAAACGGTTAAATAATTGGTAGGAAAAGGAGAAGTTTTCCGATGTTCCCTCGTAGGGGAGACTAGAAACAGAAAAATCTTTGCTATGTCGGAATAATTTAATAGAATGACTCTATGATTTCACACATGGACGAAGAACACCCAGCGAATAATGGAGCATATTTCAAGAAACCTGTCCAAAAACGGTCATTCTACATATATATGAAGTCCGAATATCTGGAAAATATTCTGAAGAACGACGAATTAAAAGTAATTTTCCCCGAAGATTGCAATGATCCGATGGAATTTACAACGAAAGATACCATTTCTCCTGTCGGGGATAACCTGCATGGAATGATATGTTTTACGGAAACTCCATGTCATCCCGTTATGTGGGCTCACTATGCGGACAATCACCGCGGTATCTGTCTTGAATTTCAATTCGATTTCTCTGAGACTAAAACTAATCTTGATTTGAACCAACAACCTACACCGTATCCATATGACATTTTAATGATTGATGCACAACTGACTAAATGTTGTCTGTATCTGTCAGGATGTATGCTTCCTCTAGGAGCGAATTCCAATGGACACTACCGTATGCCAGCCGTCCTTATTCCAGTTGTTTACACAGAAGAAAAACCGGAATACCCAGGATACGATTACCATCCTTTTACCGATCTCAAAAATCTTGCTCGATCAGAGGTTTCGATTTCTCCCCACGTGTTTGTGAAATCCAAAGAATGGGAATATGAGAAAGAACACCGTTTGTACGTGCGCATAGTAAAGGACACGATATTTCATGATGGTGTTTATTTCGTAACAAACTTAACGAAGTATATATGTAGAATAATATTGGGATTAAAGTGTCAGCAATCGTATGATGAAGTAATGAGACTTCTCACGAACGCAAATGAAGTAAGGGAAGAACCTTTCCTTACTCAGCCGACCATAGCTAGAGCCGGTATTTTGCCTTTTGTTAAAAATACAAAATACATATAATGGATTACACACTATCAAGCGGGAATCAAGCATCAAACGTTGACTCATGTCTCTCTTTGCCATCAAAAGTGGATAGCTCTACTCCTTTCAATACCCATTTCTATTGGTCTCAGCGCTAAAAATAGGTATTTAACCAGCAATGGAACTGTAATATACAAAACTCTTTCAATGCCGCCGCTCTCGAACTCTCTCCAAATATTTCTTCCATCAGTCTCATGTTCTTTATCGCCCCGTTTATCATCTAAAGGGAGCCCCTGGTGATATTCAAATCATATCCCATGCAGTCACACCACAAACTGGTTCCATTTCTCCTCCAGCTCGCCTAACTTCGGGGTGTTCATGGCAGGTATTCTAACGTGAAAGCAACGACGATTCAAGTGAGAAAAGCGAATCAACAAAAGCCGGACAGTAAAATTAGTTGACATGAAAGGACCGGTTAAATAGTTGAAAAAAGAGGGGTGAAAATGCTCTGGCGTTTCTTCCTCAAAGGAGCAAATCCCATACATATTTATTTTAGGATTATTCAATAAAATCTGACTGTAAATTCATATTAACGCTACCACAGATCTCCTGTACCAACAGCAGACAATAAAATCCTACATGCTTTGTTGTAATCCTTCTAAAGGATTCTTCCTATGATTTTTAATGGATCGTCTAATATTCTCTCTCTCTTTCTTCCAATCGTTCCATGTCATCAAGCCATTGAATGTGCTTTTTAAGAGAGATCGACGCTTCAGAAAGTAGCCTAGATGTTAAAGGGCAATTTGGTTTAAGCTCAATTGCCATGTTGTTTAATCGTTTTATAGCCCTCCGTTCACATGCTTCAGTAGAAAATAGACCGCGGTTACTTGTGCCATATGCGTCAGAAAGAACGCCGTCAAGAAAATTCTTTTTAAAATTGCCGGATTTGATCAACTGTTCCATAATTTCTCCGATACCTAGAAGTATTTCCTTTCTCTCTGTCCTTGCCCAAAAACCCGCAATGAGTCTTACAAAGGCTCCCCTCTTATGTGAGGAATTTATTATGCCACTTGTTATAATAGATGTTATTAATTTTAGGAGTTCCCGTCCATCAGATACTAATTCAAGTATATTGGGGGGGGCCAATATAATCCGAAGCATCTTATGGTAAATTTGGAACTCCTGAGTAGAACTAGGATCCATCGATAGCCATTCAATGAGTTCAACCGGGGTTTGGAGTAATCGTTTTTTTATCCCAGGAAAACGATAATTCCCCATATTAAGATGAGAGAGTAATTTGTACTCAATCTTATACAGTTCCTCTGTTGTATTGTGTTCTGCAAAATAATTTAAAACAGGAATGATGCGCCCATTAGCAACAGCCGAAGGCGTCTTTTCTTTCTCCATGCAATCACTGAGAGCAAAAGCACTGTCTAACACGATTTTCTCTCCTTTTTCTGATATTCCGAAGTATTGCATATGTCCGCCAACAAACTCTATAATATCATTAAACCTACCAACTTTATACAAGTGAGAAAGGAAGAATTCATCCGATGAAGAGAACTTCAGAATCGTATTTGCCGTAATTTTCCTCCAGAAGTTTTCCTCATCCTCCGGTAACATGGATTTGAGCATTTCTATTTTCTCTTCTCTCCAACCATCCATAAGCATGAGTTCTAAAAAATTTCCTTTAGAAAGCAGTTTCCGGAGAGAGGACAACAACGAAATATATCCAACACCTTTATACGTGTCTAGAATGTGCCGGGCTAATATCACTAGGGTTTCCTCCTTTTTCACAATAATCTCCCTTATGCAATTCACGACTCCCTCATTTTGAAAAGATTTTGAAATTGAACTTGCTAAGGCTCTGTAATTGATATCCTCACCCTCTCCTAGTATCTTAGATAGCGAGTATCCGTCCCGTCGAGGCAACCGGTTAATAAAAAACGTTCGCCATCGCGTCAATCTTGCTTCCCTCTCCTCACCTACGTAACCAATCGAAAAACGCCTTTCAACTGAATATGAAAATAATATTCCTATGAAAGTATATATATCCTCAGGAATGACACTTTTTGCAAACTGTCGAGCTTCACGAATAAATTTTAGAGAGTTTCTGTTTTTGTTTTCAAGTCGCCTTATTTCTCCTATTCGATCTTGAACTATCTTCCAAAAGCGAAGTCGCGAAGCGTTATTCATCCCTCTACATGACTCCTGAAGTATTCTCCATATTCTTTTTCTTTGCTCAGTAGAAAACACAAATATATGTCGTAGTAATTCTATTAATTCTGGTTCACTCTTTTTAATCGTATCTATGCATATATCATTTATACCTTCCCTGTACCTCTCTATTTCCTCAAAAGGAATATTTACCTCAGTGAGTTCCCATTCTCCACGACGATATCTAGCAGAATAATTAGATAATGCAATTGCAGTATTATCAAAAACTTCTTTTTGCGATATTCTTGAAACAATACTATCCTCTATTTTATGTGCTTTTAGCAAAAACAACCGTTCCTCACTTGTTGCATTTGTCATTGCATGACAGGCTAGAAATAAGCATTGTAGACTGTGAAAATAACATTCTAATCCGATTATTTGATATATTCTAGAGAGAACAATTACAGATTTTTCAAAGTATTCAGGATGGACAGCAAGTAGCTCCAATCCTTGCTTCAGACTATACTGCACAGTCATGGGTAATCCATTCAGACATTCTCTCGTCTTTTCTTCGTTACCTTCAATAATAATGTTGTTTATATAACTAAGAAATCTGCTAGGCCACGCTTCGGCAATGTAATGGCAACATTTGCCATTTTTCGCGAAAAAAGTGTCTATTGGGAGTTTAAACAATTGAGACTGAATATTGTTTGACATAACATTAATTTCTTCGTCTAAATATTGGAAATACTCCCTTCTTTTGACTACTAAAAACACAGCAATTTTGTATATATTTCCCTTGAAGCTTGTATACTCATCCATATTTTTTTCTCCCCATAACAAAGCTTTAGATAAAACTCCTTCAAACCTTTTGATATCCTTTTTTTCCACTATTTTCTTCTTTGTAAACAAAATGAGAGCCTTCTCCACCTGTTTAAAACATATATAATCGTCTGTGATGTCACTGGTCAAAAGGACGTCTTTTCCCGTGGCTAAATCAAACAATTCTCTATTATACTTTCCAATATCTTTATCTTCTAGTAAATCCTGGAGAACCGCTTGGTGATAACTATTATTAAATGAGTAGCGACCTCCATTAAATAAAAGAGGAATTAACAATCTCGCATTTTCATGATCAAGCCCACCCCACCAGGGGCTCCGAACACATGGATTATCAGATAAAAGGCGCCGTAGCTCGGAGCGAGACCCTCCGTACTCTTTAAGAATATCCCTACTTTTATTAGGATATTCTGACAAAATTCGTTCAGCTCTCCAATTCGACAGCACTGAAAGTTTTATAACTAATTCATCTTCTCGCTCATCTAAGAAATCACCCGCTGTAATGATGCGTATAGAATGAAATCCATTCCTTGTCGAGCACATTTTTTTTGCTATATCAAAAGAAGCCGCTATTGGGACACAAGCAAAAGCTTCGCATATATCAAGAGCCTGCTCATGATTTTTTATAACAAGGAATTTATCTATGTAATCATCAAAATCTTTCTCCTGACTAAGCAGATAAAGGAAAGCCAATCCCTCTAACTCTGTATCAGCTCTAATTGTTAGGTATCTTTGCCCCTTATTTCCTAACCATGTCAGTATTTCTTCCTTATATCTTACAATATCACTTCTAAAGATTGTTTCATTTAATGGCGGCATACATGCACTCGTCCATTCTTGCCATGATTTTCTTAAAGTCATGACACACTCAAAACTTTTGCCTAGTTCTTCCCTGAGTAAAACATTTGCAAAGATGTTCATTTCTGCCCACTGACAGATATCTTCTGCATCGTATATTTTAACATTCTTCCATTCTTTTTTTTTATTTTGTCCTTTTCGCCATGCCTCTTTTTCATTCCATTTCCTCGGAGTTACAAAAATAAATGTTGCCTTCGTTCGATCAGATTTATTCTTTGCTTTTATCCCTTTCAGGTAATCAGTTTGCGCCTTGTGCTTTACTGCTCTCCCCGTGCCTATTTCCCAAAACGTGGTACCAAGCGGAACATAATTATTCCTTTTATGACACACAGTTATCCCATCAAATCCGTGTCTATTAGTTGTTTCGTTTGAATAAAATTCACACTGCTCTAATGGAGCACTTCTTTTACATAGCATACGTATAATTCTAGGAAACTCAACTGAGGCAACATCAAGATTCGCCCAATCGTTGAGATCGTTGGGAGTTATACGTTCAAAATATTTTGTATTCATAGCATTTTCTCCCTGAGCTTATTCCTGAATCCGGGCTCCTTTGAGCCGTTAGCGATTATGAAGAAGCCCTTGCCGTGACTGTGATTTTCCCAGAGCTTGCCTATAGCGGCTTTCTCGGCGGTATCTTCATTGGTGAGCAGGTTAGCCCCTTTATACTCCAGCACGAAAATACGTCCGTCATTGAGCAGGGCAATGAAATCCGGGTAGAATCGACCGGAAGCTGTCGGCAGGGAGAAGGAGGCGGGGTCGAGGGCTTTATTCCGTATCCAATACTTCACCTCATCCAACGAATCAAGAATCTTTGCGCACTCAATTTCCTCTCCATCTTCTTTTCCGTCAAATGCAGGAATACGTGATAGGAAATGTTTCCGGAAAATATAATTCCCTGTATAAGGAATTGCATCGGCATACATATCGTCGCGAAACTCAAACCCGTTGTCAAAATCGAGCTCAACACGTGCATCCTGTCCGAACAGACAACGTTGGTACACCGAATAGCGCATTTTCTCCCGCGCTTTTTGTATTCTCTCCCGCAGAACCTGCGCAAGGGAATACTTGGCATTCATGAGTTGTTCAATGGTCAATCTTTCTTCTTCCATCAAATCATGTACAACTCTCGAAAGCCACTTCACCATCTGCGTTTGGTTGATATCACTCTGACGCAGCTTCTGATCCAGCCAATACACCAACGCCGGCTGAGTCCACCCATCAGGAACCGTTCCCTCTTCAAATCCAAAATCGCCTTGATCCTTCGTGTCATACATGATGCCAATTGTTGATTTTTGAATAGCGTTCCCCACAATATCGATCTGAACCGTTGTTCCATGCGTATCCCGGGTGATCTCATTCGGCTTAATCTTATCCGTAGCATACTTGTTAATATCCCACGCGAAAGCTTCAACCATATCATCCGTATCCGCAGGAATCAGTTCCCCCTGCAGTGCAACCATCAAACGCGGCACACGGAAAGGCTCTCGAGACTCGTGCAGTTTCGGGGGCTGGGGCGGTCTCAACGAGCTTGCAAAGTGACGAGCTGCCTCCTTTTTCTCCGGGGGAAGCTTTTCTGCAAATCGATTTACTTCCTCCTCTGTAGCATGCATGGTCACCCACACACGTTTTCGACCTTCACCTTCGTCCTCCATATATACATTTTCCGATTCACGTGCTTCATACGCTTCTTCGGATGTCAATATAATACTCGTCCCATAGTAGCCCAACCCTTTCAATAACTCCTCCCGCTTAACCTGCTCCACACACGCCGGAGCCACTCGTTCATCGAAACCACAATCCCTGAGGCATTGGACAATATCGTCTGCAGCCGTAGTAAAACTTGGGGAGCAAACGTAAGCATAGGCCTTATTGAGACATGGAACCTGCCGTTTCTTGGCAAAGGGCATACGCAACACACGCCCCAAAAGTTGCTGAATAGCCGTACTGCTCTTGATATTGGTCAGAGAACAGAGGATGTAAGCAAACGAGCAATCCCAGCCCTCCTTGAGTGCTTCAATGGTGATGATGAACCTCACGGGGCAAGTCCTGTCAAACACATCGACTGCGTCCAGCTCCTTCTGATCCCCAGTCGCAATAGCTATTTGCTTCTCCGGAATGCCATGCACCTGTATCAAATATTCCTTCACCCGATCCGGAGTCATTCGCGTTTCGTCTCCCTTTTGGTGACTCTGCGCTTGGATCAGCACGAGGGGGCGAATATACTCCGTCTCGCCGGACGCCTGCTTTTCTAGGTACTTCTGTTGGATTACAGACCATTGGATCGCTTCCTCCCAATCCCTGCAAGCTTCCAGAACGACAGGCAATTTGATCATTTCTTCGTCTTTCAGTTCAAGAGCCTCTACATTGTACAGCGTATTATTGTTGGTATGAGGTGTGGCTGTCAGCTCCAAAATGGCACAGGGATTGATGCGCAGATGGACCTCCTTGGTCAACTCTGTCACAGCCTTGTGTGCCTCGTCAACGATGACTACGGGACGATAATGATACAGCAGATTCGCAAAGGAGTATTTGATTTTCCCCTGCTCATCTTTCTCCATTCCTTCCTCCGGCGAGATCGCGGCAAAATGAGGCTCCAAGTTTTCGTTATGCTTATAGACATTGTATTTGCCCGTATCGCTCTGACGGAAACTTTGCATCGTGCTAACGATGATGCAGATGTTCTGCTCCAAATCAGCAAGGCGTATGTTGAATTTTTCATCCAAGTCAAACACCTGCACCTTCCCCGCAAACGCCTCATCCAACACCTTGCGGTACGGATGACGCGGATTCTTCAGAGCTTCCACAGTCTGCTTGCGAATGGTATCCGATGGCGTGAACCAGAGGCACACCGGATTCTCGCAGTTGCACCACGTATCGGCAAATATCTTCAGCGAATGCGCTGCCAGAATCGTCTTACCTCCGCCGGTAGGGATCTTCAGGCAGACCCGCGGCACATTCTCCAACCCGCGAAGTGGCTTGTACCCCAACAATCCACCCAACCTTTGCATCAATTCCGGGGCTTTGGTCAGCTCCTCATACGCCTTTTGGGGACCTTCTATACGAGCCTTCGTGAGGTACGCACGTAAACAGTCCAACGTTCTATTCTGGTATTTCTTTAGTTCCATAATCAGTGTCCTTTCACATCGTAAGGTATCTGTTTGAAAATCACTCCCGCCATCCGCAGCTTCTCCTGCCCCATCCGACAGCTTTCACCATATATCACAACTTTCTCGACTCCGGGAGCTTCTGCGTCAATTTCTCGTCGCAGTTTCCTGTATACCACCGAAGTCAAATCATCCGTCCCGCAGATGTCGTGATGCAACACCACGTATGCCGTGTTCCCCTGCACCCCGAGGAAAGCACCCGTCGGCTCCTTTTGCGGCATGGGTTTGTAGGTCTCGGAAAACCAAATATGTACCGCCAGATTCTTATACGACACATCGCGAGAGATCAAGCCTTTCTCGTTGAAAAAAGGTTCCCCGAGTCGGTAAAAACGGAACCCTCCTCCTCCCTGCCACCCCACTGCCTTGCTGATGCCTCCTTGCTCCCCGTCAACTACCTTCACCAGCCTCGGGCGGCAATGCGTGATGCAATGCTCCCCCAGCTCAATGCCTATGTACTGTCGTCCCATCTTATGCGCCACCGCTGCCGTCGTTCCGGAGCCCAGAAAAGAATCCATCACGAGATCACCGGGATTGGTTGCTACATGGAGAATTCGTTGGATAAGTCTCTCCGGCTTTGGCGTGGCGAATATGGCCGATCCGAAGAGAGCAATGATTTCCTTTTTTGCCTCATCCGTATGCCCCGTTTCTGCGTAGGGCCACAAGTTCGTCGCCAATCTGCCGCCGACCTTTTCGAGATAAGTTTTACGAGCGATGCCGCCCTTTCCTCCCTTGGTAAAATAGAAACGCGGCCACTGCCCACGTTTGTACACAGCTTGCGCCTTCGCAGCTGCCACCTCCAAAGGCTCTGCCAACACAATGCCCAACACTCCGGGTCTCACCTCCTTCTCTCCTATACCACATACGTTTGCCCGTTGCTTTGCATCATGCAAATCCTCCAATTTGTAGGGACACCATCCGTTCATATGTTCAAGCATAATTTCCTGTTGATATCTCCAGCACGCACCACTGCTAGGGTAAATCATTGCCCCTGTGAACGGATGTTGGATGGCGTAAACCATTCCTTGGTGTGTCAAAGCTCCCGGTGCAAAGGGATTATCACTTCGCCATGGCATGACGTCATTATCCGGATTCTTGTACTTAGCATCCATTTCAGCCGTGCGAGGCAACTTATTGGGCATCCAATCAGGCTTGCTTCCGTAGGCTAGGATATGCTCCACCTCTGTCACTATCCCCTTGGCATCGTTGCGAGTTGAATACGTTCTCTGCCAGGAAACATCCGCCAGAAAATTATTGCGTCCAAACAACTCATCCATGATCACCTTCAGATAGTGGGCTTCATTATCGTCACAATTCACCCAGAGACTACCCTCAGTGCTCAAAAATCGGCGTAGCAACTCCAATCTCGGATACATCAACGACAGCCACTGCGAATGTTCCACATTGTCATCATAATGCTCAAAGGCGTGTCCTGTATTATACGGAGGATCAATGTAAATGCACTTCACCTGCCCAGCATAGTAGGGAAGCAAAGCCTTGAGGGCATCGAGATTATCCCCCTGAATCAACATGTTCTCCGTACCCGCCTCTCCATACCCCAAAGAAGCGTCCTCCTCCAACACCCGGAAAGGCACCTGCGCGGCAGCTCTCACGTCCGTCTCTCTTGTCAACCACTGTAATATCGGCATGCCCGGAATCTAGCATATAGATCTCGAAATTTCAAGAAAAGAGCGTGCGAGGAACAGGAGAAAATTCATCAAAACGCAAAAATGCAGAAAAACAATCAAGCGCGGGTGACAAACGGGGAGCGATGTGCCCCGCTGCGAGCTAGGAAGCTGATTCGTTCGGTAGCCGAAAAGAGGTGGGAGCCGCGCTTGATGATGTTCTAGTACGACAAACGGATTCGCACAAGGAAAATATGGGGCAACCAAACAAGCGGTAAAAAAGGAGTGAGTGAGATCGCGGCGACTCTTCCCTACAATCATTTATGTGCATTGCCAAAAACGCGACGCATCAAATCAGCCTCGGACGCACCACAAACACTTACTCGTCTACCGCGCCGCGAGCGAGTAGTGTTTGAACAAGCTCAGGCAGATTATATCGGCGGGCGAGGTGGAGGGAAGAAATGGTGTGTCCGGCATCTTCGTAGCGTATATCAGAGAAATGCGAAATAAGGGCCAACGCTAGATCCGGTCGTTGGCTTCGACAATAAACACCCAGTGCAGATTCATCGGCATAAGAACGTCGATGCACTTCCGCCCCGTTCTCGACAAGGAAATGAACATCGTCTGCACAACTGTCAGGCTTCTCTGCGAGAAGCATAAGAGGAGTGACGCCGGAATACACGTCAGCATAGTTAGCGTCCGCTAACGGCGGAAGCATTCGCCCAAGACCTCCTCGTTGTGTTGCACAAGCTAAAGGGGGCTTAACTCTCTGTCCTAAATTCCGGCATCATTATAAAGAAAAGGCTAGTCCTAGACTAGCCTTGTGAAAAAATAAAGCGGAGGCAAATTCATGAATTAGTGAACCTCCACGTAAACGGCGTCTTTGTCAAGGGTCCATGCCCCTTTGCTCAAGAATCCGAGAAACGGGAAAAGGAAGCAAATGCCCCCGACTAAATCCAATACTCCCGTTACTGACATCTCGCTGTCCAGCACGGCAGCCCCTTGCTTCGTCCCATTCTGAGCCGTAATGATGTGAGTTTTGTTCTTTTTCAGAGTGGCAGAACCGGAACCCTTACCGACGTACTGTCCGTCTGCCCGGAGAATAGCTTCAGGATCGCTGGAGCTTACTAAGACGGTTTGAGACCCAGAGGAAAAAAGTGAGCACGATGCAATCCCTAAACAAGTCAGTGAGGCCACCAAGAGACGGAGAGTTTGCTTAAGCCATAACTTATATTGCAACTTATTGTTTATCATAGTATTAAGATTAGAGGTGTAGAATTAGTTTTCAGAATGAGGATGAACCAGTTAGTCAAGATTAGTCGCGATTGTAGCACGAGCCATCATACAGTCAAGAAAAAACATCTAATGACAAAACCAAAATGTGTGACTCAGGACAAGCGGAAAGCATTGCACCTCGCCACAAGCTACGCACTTGAGTCATTCGTCCACTTGAAGGAAGTGGGAGCCGCGCTTGATGATGTTCTGGCACGGCAAGCGGATTTCCACAAGAAAAATCCAAGGCACATAGTGGTGCTCACTTACGGCGTTGTACGATTCAGAAAAAGAAGGAGCCGGAGTGTTGACGCGTGCCAAGGAGTCTAGCTCCTCTACGAGTCAAACTTCGACTCCTGAGGCACCTTTAGTGGAAGAAGCTACAGGACAAATCAAGAATAAAAACTAGGGCCAGCGCACAAGAAAATACGATTCGGCACCGGGGTACAGGGTATTGTGGGGTCAAAATGAGATTCCGTACTTACGCGCGAGTTTTTGGTCGGAATCGGAGAGGGGACGGAGAGTCGCGAGAGTGGGGGGAGAGGGAGGAGTGGAGGAGCGATGGAGGAGGAGACGGATGAGGAAGTTGACAAGGCGGATGAAGCGGATGCGCTTCATGTAGCGACCGGCTCGGCGGAGGCATTTGGCGAGTCCGTCGGGATCTTCCACAGCGATGACAACGCCCTCACACACGACGGCGCTGCCGCCGATGCCGAGGGAATCGAGCTCGCGGGCGAGAAAGAGCGCGTGGTCGCGGTCGGAGAAGAGAGAAGGAAGAAGCTGCTCCGGCTCGGAGGGGAGATCGACCGCCTGCAGCAGGATGCCGTGTTCATTGCAGAGTCGCAGAACCTGCTCGCGTTGGAAAATGATAGTGCTATGAGCCTGCAGGGCGATGTGGCGCACATGGCAGCGGATGCAGTGGCGGATGGTGTCCAGACCAATGCAGGGAACGTCGAAGCGCATGTCGTGTCCGGGCTTGGAGACCTTGCAGAGCGTGGTCGGGGAATCCGAGGAACCCGCGCCCTCCCAGATGCACTCGTTGGTGCCCTTGTAACCCTCCACGCAGACGACACGGTCGCCGTGCACGATGAGGCTCTGTCCGATATCGAGACGGGCAATGCGGCGGGCGAGGGCAAGGCCGTGCGCCGCCTCCTCCACCTGCTCAGGGGTTGGTGACGGACCGGCAAGGTGTCCGGCGGCGGGCAGGAAGTCCTCCATGAACGTGGTGGAAGGGAGAACCTCCCAGCCGCACTCCTGCTGGGCGTAGCGACAGACGGCACCGAAAATCGTATGCGCGTTGCGGCGGTCCATGGAAGCAAGTAAGCGGCGAGCCGTGGCATCCGGCCACATCGTGTAGATACAGGCGGGCTTGATCTGTCCCGCCATCATCACATGGGTGACCCCCTGCTCGCGGAAGAAATCACGCGGCTTCTCCACCGCTCCCACGCGGAAGGAACGGAACACATCGCAAAGCGGAGGAAGATCGCGTCCCACCGCACCGCGGAAACCGGCGCAAACGACCCGAACGCCGGCACGGCGAGCACCCTGAGCCACCATGAGGGGGTATTCACCCGCACCGGCCAATAGACCGAGAGTCATACCAGCGGCGTTTGGAAATGAAATCATTTCATTTACGATTTACGATTTACGATTTACGATTTGGATGCTAGCGCGCCGGAGGCGCGGGAAATGCAATGCAAAAGCATTGGTGGCGGGATCAATCATGGCAGAGTGTTATGAGGAAAGCGGCTGGGCGCCTATTTACGATTTAAATTTTAGCGCGCGGTGCGCGTGGATTTGGCGGTAGCTGAGATGATACAGGAAAGTTCATGAGCTTCTGCGCGCAAGTTGCGCACCTTGGCTGCGCTTACTAAGCCTGCTTGAACCAGCAACTCAAGCCAGTACTCGCTTTCATCCGCTTCTTCTTCGCAGATTTTGATCTTGTTCAAAAAGTCCGCACGACTCTTTGCGTGCAGCGCAGCTCGATAATTCGCCCCAACGGATGTCGAGCAACGCAGCAACTGCTTGCCGATGACATTCGCTGCCCCGTTTTTTTCCTGCTCCAACGTCAGATACAGTTTCACAACACGCAACCCGAACTTCGCTGTTCTTTTCGCCATTTCTTCTTTGTCCATACTACAATTTCATTTACGATTTACGATAAGACATTTACGATTTACGATGGACGGTGGGGAAAAATTACAGGAGTTCGGGGTGTTCGAGGTAGTAGGCAATGCGCTGCATGAGGCGGCCTATATCGCCGCCATCGACCACGCGGTGATCGAAGGAGGCAGAGATGTTCGCCTGCTCCACGGGGATGAAGCACTGCACTTCATCGCTCCAGACCGGAGTTTTCTGCACAGCGCCGACACCGAGAATGAGACTCTCGCTGGGCAAGGGCATGGGCGTGCCGAAGGTGAGACCGAAGCCTCCGAAATTCGTCACCGTGGCAATGCCGCCACCCTTGTAAGCGTCATCCAGTCTGCGGCTGCGGGCCTGGTGGACAATTTTATTGAACTCGTCGATCTGTTCATCCAGCGTGTAGCGATCCACATTGCGCATCACCGGCACCAGCACGCCGTCCGTCACCTGCACGGCCACGCCCAAGTCGATGCGCTTCGGCGTGAGGATACGACCGCCCACCATGTAGCCCGCGCATTCCGGAGCCTCGGCGAGGGCGAGGGCGAGGGCGCGCACGAAGTAGAGCGTGTAGCCGGGGCGGCGGGGGTGGCTCTTGCGGTGCATGATGATGGGTCCCATGTACACCGGGCGACCGGCGCTCGCGATCGGACGTCGCCAGGTGCGCTGCATGCTGTCCGCCACACTGCGGCGCATGGGACTCGCCTGGCGGGAGGGCCAGCCGTCCACGTACTCCAAGAACTTTTCGAAATCATCAATCGTGATGCGCCCCCCTGCCCCGGTGCCGACGATGTAGGCCATATCCGCCTCCGTGATGCCGAGCTCGTCCATGCGGGCGCGGATGCGCGGGGAGAGGTAGTGGGCGCCGCGCACGCCGATGGGCACCGGCAGCCCCTTGCCTGAGGGGTGGATTCGAGAAGGCTCGCTTTCCTCGCGGTACTCGCCCTCCGTGCGGAAATGAGCCCCGGCGTCCGGGGTCGTTTCTGCGGGGGTGGTGGCATGGGGGAGAGGCGCGTGGGTCTCCTCCAGCGTCTGCACACCGCAGCGATCCACCTCCTCTTGAGATGCCTCGATAATCCCCAAAACGGCGCCGACCGGAACGCATTCACCCTCGGCAACCGAGAAGGAAAGCAGCTTGCCGCCGCAGGCGGTCGTCACGCCCATCACCGCCTTATTGGTCTCCACCTCCAGCACCTCCTGATCCGCCTGCACCGTATCGCCGGGTTGAAGCAGGAAATGCATAATGGTCGCCTCCGTGATGGATTCGCCGAGTTGGGGCATGAGGATGGGGACTTGAGGCATAGGAGTGAGGGATGCGAGGGTGAGTTAAAGAGAGATGAGGTAGCGAGCGGCCTCCGCGATGGTGGAGCTGCTCGGACGATGCGTCCGCCAGAGGTCGGGATGGTAGGGGATGGGGCTTTCCTTGGACGTGAGCCGAAGCGGCGGTGCATCCAGCAAGTGCATCCCCTGCGCCACCACGCGGGAGACCACCTCCGACGCCACGCCGCCCCACGGAAAATCCTCGCTCACCACCAGCAGACGAGCCGTACGCGCCACCGAGGCGAGGATCGTATCGGTGTCCAGAGGTTTGACGGAACGCAGGTCCACCACCTCGAGTTCGTAGCCGCTCTGCTCCGCAAGGTCGTGGGCAGCCTTGAGCGCTTCCGGCACCATGGCGGAAAAAGCGACCACGGTGGCGTGCTCCCCCTCGCGGGCGATGCGGGCGCGTCCGACGGGCAAGGGCTCGTCCTCCAGCCAGGTGTCCGCCTTGAGCCAGCGGTAGAGGAACTTGTTTTCCATGAACACAACAGGATCGGGAATCTGCACCGCCTGTTTGAGCATGAAGTAGGCATCCGCCACGGTGGCGGGGGTGAAGACGTGAACGCCGGGGTAATGCGCAAAGAGAGCTTCCACGCTTTGACTGTGAAACGGACCGCCGCCGGGTGTGCCGCCGCAGGGCATACGCATGGTGACATTCACGGGGAGACCCGTGCGGAAGAAGTGGGCGCCGGCGTTGTTGCCCATCTGGTTGAGGGCGAGCGTGCCGAAATCCGCGAACTGCATTTCCACGATGGGGTGCAGACCGCCGATGGCAGCGCCGATAGCCATTCCCATGATAGCGTCCTCGCTGATCGGGGCGTTGCGCACGCGGTCCGGGAAACGATCCGCGAGCCCCTTGGTCGCCTTGAAGGCGCCGCCGAACTTGCCGGCAATGTCCTCCCCGTAGATGAAGACGAGCGGGTCCTCCTCCAGCAACTCTTCCATCGCCTGATGAATGGCATCGATGTAAGTCACGCTCATGTTCGTACGGGTTTCCAGGAAACGGCGCTCCAATCCATGGATTGCGGGTTGGGGGTGGCTTCTCGCTGCGCCTGAGCGAAAGCCTTTTGCACAAAATCGCGCACCTCTGCCTGCAGAGAGGCATCCTCCTGCTCATCGAGCCATCCCTGCTCCATGAGCTCACGCCGCGCCACCTCCAGGGGATCCTTGTGCGCGTATTTTTGTCGGACTTCATCCGGGATGTAGGAAGCATCATCGTGCTCGCCGTGACCGCACATTCGGAGGGTATCGGCAACGATCCACTGGGGGCCCTCCCCGCAGCGGGCGGCGGAAATCGCGCGCTGCATGACGTCCAGCGTCTGCAGCAGATCCGTACCGTCGCACTCGTAAGCGGGCAAGCCGTAGCCGCGACCGCGATCCGCCAGAGAAGCGCAGGCGAACTCCTGACTGTTCGGCGTCGAGTAGGCGTATTGGTTGTTGGAGACGACGATGACAACCGGAAGCTTTTCCACGGCGATCAAATTGAAACCCTCATGCGCGGCGCCGACAGACGTGGCTCCATCCCCGATATTGACCACGCCGACGCAGTCCCTCACGCCCTGCATACGCTTGGCAAACATCATGCCCGCTACGACAGAAACCATGGCGCCGAGGTGAGAAATCGGGGCGGGAATGCCCTGCGCGGGGATGCCCCAGTGCACATTGCCATCCTTGCCGCCCATGCAACCCAGGGCGCTGCCAAAATACGAGCGTGCCGACTCCAGTACGGCGTCATCACTCCAAGCACAGCGACCGGCCATCTCGCGGATGAAGGGGTTGTACACGTCGCGTCCCTTCCGGAGAAATACAGCTTCGCAAGCGGCGATGGCCTCATGTCCTCGGCCCAAGAAAACCCCGCCGAAGATCTTGCCGGCCTTGTAGAGGGCGGAAACCTTTGTATCAAACGCGCGCGCCGTACACATGGCACGGTATGCGCGCAAAGCTGCATCCTTCAGCTCACTCACGCGTGCCATTATACGCCCGCATTTTGTACTAATCAAGCACATTGTCTGGTAGAAAACATATTGCGCAGGGCGAAATGACAAGCAACACAAATCGCAGCTCAAACAGGGGCCGGCTGCCTCATTGCAAAGCATAACAATCCCTTAAAAAAGTCCGGTTCATTAATCTCCGGATAAAAATCAATCCACGACGCCATCTTTCGCACCTGAGCGCTTAAACCCTTGAGCTCTCATCTCTCCCCCTGCACGATTCCCGCTCCTTTTGTCATCCGTTGCTTTTGTCCTTGCCTTCAACACTACTTACCGAGCTGACGGCGTATATCCGTCGTGGAACGCATCGGCAGACCAGTATGCGGGACACGTGAGCTGACGATATAACGAATGCTTCGTGACTCAATGAAAGCACGCTTTTCATCGTCGGATCCATCACTGTTCACAAAGAAGATATCCGGCTTTACTACATCCAGCAGAGGAGCAAAGTCCAATTTCCCGGAGCCGGGACCGATATACACTTTTTTTACGCAGCGCAGAGCCTCCAACATGTACTTCCGCTCCTGCTCATTATAAAGGGTGGGACGGTGCTTAAGTTCCATCACCGTTCGATCCGAACCAAGCGACACGTAAAGTTCCCCATGGCTTGCAGCCTCTTCCAAAAAAGCGATATGACCACTGTGGAGTACATCGAAGCAGCCAGATACCATGACACGAGGTTTGGAGGGTGTAGCGGACATGTCTGCAGCAGTGTATTTAGACCTGTTGACGACTACGGCGCATACGCGCAAGAAACTTTGGCTCCCATGGCACAGGTTCATCACGGCCAAAAGTACGGCAGTAGGGCTCTACCGGATAAAGAGCTTCACACAGCTCCAGAGCAGCTGCACGATCTTCCTGGGTTTCGTACAAATACACTGCATATCCACCATGTCCGCCGCCGCAATATTTGTGAGCCAATGAGCGTCCTACCTCTGCCAGGGGTTGCATACCTTCTTCAAGTTGAGCACGGTAGCTCATCTGCACTGCCACAGCCAAGGCCGTCACATCCTGCTGCTGTACACCAAGTCGGGCCACACGCCCGGCGCGAGCGATAGCATCCAAGTTACGCGGAAGCGAGGCGAGGCCCGGGGTATCGTGGCGAATACAGGTATCAAATACCGCCATGCGTCCGGTCAGGAACGCGCCCGTGTTTTTAAAATCAAGCACGGGCCGCGGGCCAGATTTCCAAACGCAAGCACCTGTTTCAGCAATAACAGCCGGATCCTGCCAACCCACACCAAGTTGCAATTCCGAATGCACAGGATCCCATCCGTTCAAAACGCTCCACCCACCGCTGCCACCAAGACCGGCTCCCTGACGATACTCCCAATCGCACAGGGAAACAGTGGGAGAGATCGCACAATTGACAATATATTCGCCAGCGCGTGCATTTGCCGGTACATCCAACCATCCCCCGGCAAAGTCAACCCTCAGCGGAACATGGGCTGGAGCTTTAGCGCGGTTCAGCAAATCAGTACTGCTGGTCATCTGTGTGTCACTCGGCGCTGTTTTCGGGAGCACGACAAACTCTGCTCCCAACTGTTGGCACAAGGCACGCTTAGCTTCCATGTACCGGTCATCTGTAGTCACAGCCAGCACATCTGGGCGTACCCTTTCGAACACGCTGCGGAACGATACTTCCACTTCCTCATCGGTGGAAAGCACCACCTCATCTACTACGTCCAGAGCGGCGAGTACGGCAGCTTTATCTTCATCATGCAGCACGGATTTACGCCCGTACAGGGACCAGAGCAGTTTTTCCGATGGATAACTCACAATGAGATAGTCACCCAACGCACGAGCATCACGCAGGAATTGAAGATGTCCGGCGTGGATCACACTAAAGGCTCCAGAAACAAAGACTTTTTTCATGAGAGGCAGTGAAAGTTGGGGTCAATCATCATTGATTGCGTCTATCAGTTCGCGTAAGCGGGCATAACGGCCACGGCGCAGGGTAAAGCGCAGGCGCGGCAGGTTCACAAGCATGGGTTCCGGGTCATGCTCATCTCCCGCTAACTGCTCCATGTCGTCGTTGGGGATAAGGTCGCTAAAAGTCTCTCGAATCCAGTCGAGCGTCTTCGTGCTCAGTTCGTGCATGGTGCGAATGCTCAAGAGTTCTCCGCTGAAATAATAAGAATGGAAACAGCTGTAAAAGCGCTCAATGACTGCCAGAGCATCCTCGGGACTCTTGCTCACGTAGAGCAGGCTCATGTCCTCCGGCGAAATGAGACCAGCCTCCAGTAATTCTTTGCGAATAAAATGCACCCATCGCCCCCAGAATGTCTCACCCGGCGGATCGAGCAGAACGATGGGGAAAAGCGTAGACTTTCCGGTCTGCATCAAAGTAATGCATTCGTAGATTTCATCCATGGTGCCAAAGCCGCCGGGGAAAGCAACTAAAGCGTCCGTCTGCTTCAGAAAATTAAGCTTACGCGTATAGAAGTAGTAAAAGTTCATCATCTTATCACTGCCATCCACCACATGATTGGCGTGCTGCTCGTAGGGGAGTGCGATATTCAACCCGAAGGAAAAATGCTCAGTGGCTCCTTCGTTGCAGGCCTGCATAATGCCGGGGCCGCCACCGGTAATGACCATATAACCCTGCTTAGCTGCCATCTGCGCGAACAAATAAGCCTGCTGGTACGCGGGTTCATTTTCCTTGATGCGCGCAGAACCAAAACAAGTGATCTTGCGTACATTGCGAAAAGGCATGAACATCTTGTCCGCAGCCAACATTTCATCCAGCGTACGACTCATCATCTCCAGGTCATGCTCATCAATATTTCCTGCAGCTGCGTTCAAAGCCGCACCTAGCAGTCGTCTCACCACGGCCACATCATGCTTCCCGCATATCTTCTGCACCACTTCATCAAGTCTCGCATCCACATCTACATCACCACTTGATACTCCGGCTCTTTTCGGCAAGTGGCGAATTGCCCGGCTGTCCAAATCGCGTACAGGTAAAAAATCCGGTTGAGTCATACCCTGAACTATACAGGATTTGGTTGCGCTTGTCACACAAAATTCCACTCCGTGCAACAAACTAATATATTTTTTTACGGCTTGCTCTGTCTCTTCTGCTCGTGCTAGCATGAAGTCATGGCTATTTCCACTTCCCCACGCTCACGTACTCTGACTCTCATTCTCGCATGTCTCCTCTTCGTTATCGGATTGGGGGGGCTGCACCGTTTTTATTCCGGTAAAATCATCTCTGGCATCATTCAGCTTATCACGGCCGGAGGCTTCCTCATCTGGCAAATCATTGATATCGTGCGCATCGTCATCGGATCCTTCGATGATGCCCAAGGTCGAGACATCTCCGAGTGGTAGAAGCCGAGAGCACGGTGGACGGCAAGCGAATCGACGCCGACGACGCAATCTTCACAGACGCAGAGCTGCTTTCCTTCATGCTTTCTGTACCCGCCGCACAAACAGGTGGGTCAAACAACTTGCAACGGCTGACGTGGTAGAGGAGAATGGCGACCTATGGAATACGCTGTACCCGTGGGAATTCTCGTGGCCGTGCTCACTTGGATTGTGGCAACCTATATCAAACTTTACCATCTGCGACAAGAAGCTCATTACGCTTGGATGCGTTGGGGGCAAGCCACTCAGCAGCGTAATTCTTATTTGCTGGAGTTGAGTGTTTACCTGAGCGGATCCTTACCACAGGGGGACGTAAGACCTCGCCGCTTGAAAAGGCTGACGGACGATACTCAACGCGTTCTCGCCCTCTTCCGAGATCCTCCGCCAAATGACGAATTGCGGCACTTGTGCCACGCAGAACGCAAGCTGCGCGACATTGTGACAGGAACGGCCCGCGCGATGGAAACCAATGAGGGAATCAATGCAGACGCTGAACTCACAGAACTCATGAACCATGTATCGCTCTGCCTCTTCCGGCAGGATGAATCAACCCGAATCTACAATCTAAAAGCTCGCACCTATAACTTTGCTCTCCAGTCCCCGGGAACTCAGTGGGTGGCCGGAGCTTTCGGCTTCTCATCCCTCAATACGTTGAATTAAGCGCCTTATTTCTCCCTCATCCGCATGAGGGAAAATCTTCTTCCTCAAAAAAGCTGCAAGCAACACAGAACTGCGGAAAAGAATAGTGTTTTCCAACAAAGGAAAAACTGATAGAATGAGGAAGAGAATCAAGGAAAGGGATGAAAGAAAGGGAAAAAATCACACTGATTAAGCAATGTTGCGCCATCTGCGGACCACTTTCGCGAGAGGAAATTGAAAGCATCTCCGAAAGGGGTGAGATACCAAAAGGTGTGGTAAAGCGCATGGCTTTGTACCGTGTGGTCCAACAGCCAGATTTCCCTGACTTGCGAAAGATGTACATGAAAGAGGGGACGGCCCGGCAACTAAGCGAAACAATCATGAAACGACGCGCCGCACGTACAAGCATGTACGCCACGGCAATACCAATAAAAGAGCGCGTCATGAGCGCGGCGAGATACGCTCTTTTGAGAGATGATACAGAAGAATTCCTGCACTGCTACGAACTGAGCAGTCGGAGAGAAGTTTTGCAAGGCTCACCGTACATGGAGCACGCGCTCTTTTGGGATGCGGTGTTGGGAACCCGATGGATGGGGGCAGAGTACGTACCGCCGGGCGCCGCGCGTGATGAGATAGAAAGCATGCTGGCGTGTCGCTACTGTATGCAGGCATTGCCGGATGAGCTATGCGTCGACACGCACTGTCTGCCGCCACTCCTGAAACTCGGATGGGAGATATTTCGAGAAAATGCACCCGAGGAAAATCATGTGCAGGAAACTGAGCCACGACATAGAAGAGAAGTACTGGCTGTACACGCATTCCGGCAACTGTACACAGGAAATTGGGGGAAAGCGTACAGCGCCTTCAAGGAACTTTTTGGAACGCGGGAGGGACTGCTCTACACCGTCGGCGAAGAACGAAGCGCAATACTATTGCTGGTGGCGCTTATTGTGGCCGTGAGAGCCAACGCACAACGGCGCGTTGTGGAACTGTGGCTGCGAAGCGCAAGAGAACTTCTCTTGTGTTATTTGCCGACCATGGACAGTAAGCAGGCGGATGATCTCAATGCTTTCTTTGATACCATGGACCTGTGGGATAGCGTTGAGAATCGTGGTGTGAATCACACGAAGATTCCGACGCTGAGGGGTCCCATTTCGCGGCTGCCTCTGGCCATGGGCATTCAAAGCATTCTGCGCAACACCGGTCTTCAGCTCTCCATACGGGAATTAAACGACGCCGTTATACAGGCAGATGCCATGGGCCTGCATTTGCTGGCCTTTTATGCGGCATCAGCTCTACTCAACGTACCAAGGCAAACGAAAAATGCTCGCGAGAATCTCAGCGCCATTCTTCACCGGTACAAGTATGCCCCAATGTATGAACGCAACGAAATGAAGCTTCATGATGTCGGCGTACAGTGGAGCCGGCTCTCCACCCTCGTTGAATATGTGAATACTCCACCGGAATATCAACTCTTCTGGGACATACATACCGATCAATTCGGATACATTGAGGCCCTTGAACCACGACTTGTGAACACAAAAAACAATCTCATCGGGCAGAAGCTGGAACTCGATGACATTGCTGATACAGAAGTCTTAAATTGCCAAAGCGGACAAGATCTGATCATGGCGTCTCTTGCTCGGGCGTTGAAACGCCGCGACGTCACAGGCATCGTACCGTTGACAGAAATGGTCGGACACCCGAGACTCCGCATAGCAAGCAAAGCTACCCGACACCACATCCAACTTTACACTACACGTCCTTTGGTCGTTGTGGAAGTAAAAAAAGGATGCGTTGTTCTGCACATGAACCGTAAACAATACTACCATCTCAGCGTGGATGAAACCGGCGACACTGCGAGCATTCCCGCCTTTACACCGCGCATGCAAGCGCTTGTAGAATATCTGGAGCGCGGCCCGGTGAAATTGGATATCTCAGACCCTACCTACGTTAGCTGGCTTCTCCTTACTCTGGAGCAATTTTTCACCCTTCAAGGAGAAATTCCGGAGAACCTGCGCTGCTTCGTTATATCGGCATGTCAGCCGATTATTGAGATAGAAGGAGTGCAAGAAAGATTCCACATCAAACTATGCATTGAACACGGTAACGACACCGATGCCCGATCCATGCCTGGCTGCGGCAACACGGCTTTACTCGTCCAAACTCCACACGGCTCTGTGTGTGTGAGACGCGATTTAGCACAGGAACGTGAACAAATCAAACTTATTGCAAATACTGTGCCGGAACTTGAACATTGCATAAACACCGGCTCATTGAACGATGTCATCTCAGGCCGTGATCATTTATTGCTCACCATGCAGCGACTTGCGCGCATCGGTGTCGACATTCGTTGGACGGGGGATCAGAGTAAAACATTGCACCTGTTTGAACTTGGAAAATCCAACTTGGAACTTAAAGCGACAGAATCGCAAGACGGTTGGTTTGAAATTGGGGCAAGATTACGAGTAGACGAACATCGCGTGTTGCAGCTTACTGAGCTGTTGCAAGCATATCACGCCCGTATCGGCAACTTCTTACCTATTGACTCCGGATGCTACCTGAGTACGTCGTCCACACTTATTGACCAGCTCAGCATTCTTGACCGCACTACTCGATTGTGTAAAAAAGGCAACCTGCTACCAACGGCCGCCCTACCCTGTCTCATACAAAACTGGAAAGGAACCAACTTACCGCAAAATCTAAAAAACTACGCCGCACAGCTGCGACACTACGATGAACTCACAGTGCCGCCATTATTACGCGCGAACCTGCGCAGCTATCAGGAGGCAGGCTACCGCTGGATGATGGCTCGTGTGAGGTCCGGCTTTGGGTGCATTCTCGCAGATGATATGGGATTGGGAAAAACTCTGCAGATGCTCGCAGTGCTCCACGCATGCGCCGCAGCCGGGCCGGCGCTTGTGGTTGTTCCGCTCACTCTCTGTGCCAACTGGCTGGAAGAAAGTGCACGTTTTGCTCCCAAGCTCCGTGTCATATCCTTCAGCGAGACACGAAAAGGCGTTCAAACCAGAAAACCCTTTGCAGGCGAAGTGATGCTTGCCAGTTACGGCCAAGTCACCGCAAATGAAGCGTACTTCGCGAGTGTATCATGGAATCTTATCGTTCTAGATGAAGCGCAGACCATTAAAAACCCGACCTCCAACCGCACCCAGACACTTTGCCGGTTACACGCCGCGGCACGCATCTGTATGACTGGCACCCCCATCGAAAACAGCCTGCTGGATCTATGGAGTCTCATGCACTTCCTCAACCCCGGGCTACTCGGCGCACGTAAAGGATTTGCACACGCTACAACAGAATTGGTAGAAAGAGTGCGTTATCTTGTAGCGCCATTGGTGCTGCGCCGCACCAAAGCTGACGTGCTTCCCCAATTACCAGAACTCACGGAAATGGTGATAGGCGTAGAACTGAATGCCGAGGAACGCTCCCTGTACGAAGCAATTCGCCGTAGCGCTGTACGACGAATGGACAAGCAGACTCAGGCTATTTCGCTGCTTGCTGAACTGACCAAATTACGACGCCTCTGCTGCCATGGTAAGCTGGTACTGCCTGACTTCACCGGGGAATCCTCCAAACTTCAAGCCATGGTCGCTCTTGTGCAAGATCTCCGTGCTGCCGGCCATCGAGTCCTCGTGTTCAGTCAGTTCACGGACGTGCTTGATCTTGCGCAAATTGCTCTACATGATAAAAATATAAGCTTTGAACGCCTGGATGGCAATACTTCCATCCCTTCCCGCAGCAAACGCATTAAGAGCTTTCAAGAAAGCGACATCCAAGTTTTCCTCATTTCTCTGAAAGCCGGCGGCTATGGTATCAATCTTACTGCGGCAGATTACGTCATCTTGCTGGATCCGTGGTGGAATCCTGCCGTGGAAGCTCAGGCTGCCGGCAGAAGCCACCGAATCGGGCAGCGCAACCCAGTGACACTTTGCCGTCTGATCGCACGCAATACCGTGGAAGAACGCGTATTGCACATGCACGCACTGAAACGTTCACTCGCCGAGAATGTCATCCGGGAAGGGAGCGTTTCTTTGGAAACGCTGCAGGACATCTTGCGTAACGACAAATAAGTCCCGTCGCTCCAATCACCCCGGAACCGGTCAAATCACTTGGATACATTAAAGCGGAATTCAACGACATCGCCATCTTGGACAACGTAGTCTTTGCCCTCGATGCGAAGCTTGGCGTTTTCCTTGGCCTTAAGCAGAGAACCGCACGCCACGAGATCGTCGTAGGCTACCACCTGCGCTGCAATAAAACCTCGTTCAAAATCTGTGTGGATGACACCGGCGGCCTGCGGCGCTTTGGCTCCGGCGGGAATAGTCCACGCGCGCGTTTCCTTGGGTCCGGTAGTCAAATAAGTACGCAGTCCGAGCAGGTGATACACTGCACGGATGAGTGAACTCACGCCGGAATCTTGCACCCCAAGGTCGTGCAAATACTCGCTTGCCTCGTCCTCTGGCAAATCGGAAAGCTCTTCCTCAATGCGAGCAGAGATAACGACGGCTTCCGCGTGATGCTGCTTGGCGACGTAGCGGCGCACGGCAGCAACAAAGGGATGGGAATCCGGATCGTTTACAGCGCCAGCGAGCTCAGCCTCGCTCACATTGCAAGCGAAAATGCTCTTCTTGTTTGAGAGCAGGAAAAACGTACGCAGCAGCTTGCGTTCGTTATCGGAAAGATCAAGGGTAATGGCAGGATTGCCGGCATCCAGATGCGGCAGCAATTTTTCGATAAGCGCCATTTCTTCGCGTGCCTCTTTGTCGCCTCCTTTCGCTTTCTTCGCGCGGGATTCGCGCCGTTTCTCCAGCGCAGCAATGTCCGCCAGAATGAGCTCATTGTTGATGATTTCTATATCACGCACGGGATCCACACTACCCAGCTCATGGATAATATCCGAATCTTCAAAACAGCGAACAACCTGCACGATAGCATCCGTCTCTCGAATGTGAGAAAGAAACTTGTTGCCCAATCCCGCGCCCTCAGCCGCCCCCTTCACAAGGCCTGCGATATCCACAAACTCGATGGCAGCGGGAATGATTTGCGCACTCTTGCTCATCTCCGCCAGCACCGCCAAACGAGCATCCGGCACCTCCACCACTCCCACATTCGGATCAATCGTACAGAAAGGATAATTCGCCGCCTCTGCCTTACGCGAACGCGTCACCGCGTTAAACAACGTGGACTTCCCAACATTCGGCAATCCTACAATACCTGCTTGCAACATAACGTCGCTATTTTACAGCATCTCCACTCAAGAGAAAAGACAAAACAAGGCGACTATGTCGTCTATTTACGATTTCGAATTACGATTTGAGGATGTCCAATTCCCCTCCGAGTCCTCGGGGGCTTTGACTCAGCGCCGCCCCATCGGCGCTTCGCCCTTCGGGCAAAAGCTGCACTTTTGTCTAATCCCCCTCCGAGCCCTCGGGGGCTTTCACCGCTTTGCTGAATCGTCAATAGTTCGTCGGCTTGCCAATCTTACTTCGTCCGTCTAAGAAACAGAGGTTCGGCTATGATCGCGGGCTCCCTGCACGATTCCATTTCCACAGGGCGTAGAAGATCAAGAAGGCAACACCGTGCAGCGCTGCCACACCCAAAGCATAGACGACACACAATCCAAGATCCAACAGACAATATACTCCATTAAAAGCCAGACCAAACGACATGAACAAGAGCCCCAGCACAGCAACTCCCGCGCCGCTTGCATAGTACGCACAGCGACAGCGCGCGGCCCTATGTCGCACCAGCAAGTAGACAGAGGCAGTGGGTAGCATCCCAAAAAGCAACACCACACACGAGAGAATGATGCTCGGGAAAAGTAACGGCAACACGAGGATACAAAGAATGAACAGCGCATCTGAAAAACGCGGAGCATCGTCTTGTTCTGCACAAGGTTCACCCATTTCCTCTCCGATACTATCAGGCACTCTTTAAAAGGCAAGAAAAAAAAGGCCCGCTCTCCATGGTAGGAAAGCGGGCGAAAAGCAACTGAAGAGGTGAGGATCAGTCCTCGGAGCCAACAGAGATGGTGTCATCCGACGGCGCCACGTCCTCATCGACATCGTAGGAAGCACGAGGGATGGGAGTGGCCCCCGGCGCGGGTTCCACAACAATGTTGCGGTACTTGTCAAAACCTGTGCCGGCGGGAATGAGATGCCCCAGAATAACGTTCTCTTTGAAGCCCTCCAGCTGGTCGGTCTTGCCAAGCGTCGCAGCTTCGGTAAGGACTCGCGTGGTGTCTTGGAAGGAGGCGGCGGAGATGAAGGAATCTGTCTTCAGAGAGGCCTTTGTAATGCCGAGCAGCACGGGTTCACACTCAGCCGGGCGACCATTCATTTCGACGGTCTCCTTGTTGATGCGCACAAAGGCGGAACGGTCCACCTCGTCACCCCAGAGCAACCCGGTATCTCCGGGATCCTTGACGCGAACCTTGCGCAGCATCTGGGATACGATGATCTCCACATGCTTATCGTTGATTTCCACACCCTGCACGCGGTACACCTGCTGCACCTTGTTGACGAGGTGTTCCTGCAGAGCCTCCTTACCGCAGATGCGCAAGATCTCGTCAGAAGCCTCAGAACCGTCGGAAAGAGGTTCCCCGGCGTGTACAAAGTCTCCATCATGGACGATGATATGCCGATCCATAGGGACAAGATGCTTGTAGGAAATCATGCCATCCTTTTCGTCTTTCTCAGAGAGCTTCGTGGAGCGTTTGCGAGACTTGGCAGCAGCATCACGTGCCTCGGCATCGCGATACACAGTTACCACCTTCTTGCCGCGAATCATGGCATCGTCAATGGCTACAATACCGTCAATCTCCGCAAGAACGCAGGTGTCCTTCGGGCGACGCGCTTCAAAGAGCTCCGCCACGCGTGGAAGACCACCTGTGATGTCATTCGTCTTCTGCACTTTGCGGGGAGTCTTGGCAATCTGCGTACCGGCAGAAATCTTCTGCCTGTTGGAAACGGCCAGATAAGCGTCGGTGGGGATGGAATAAACGCGCGGCTTATCTTTATCGCCCTTACCGGTATGCACGATAATGCGCGGTGCAAGATCTTGCCGGTGGTCAATGATAACTGTAGTACCCTTACCGGATTCGGTGTGGCCTGCCTCTGTACGGCAGGTGATACCCTCGATCATGTCTTCAAACTCCACAGTACCTCCGACCTCGGCGATGACGGGAATAGCGAAGGGATCCCACTCGGCAATAAGTGTCTGCGCCTTGATCTGTTGACCGTCCTTGACGTGCAGCACAGCACCCATAGCGAGCTGGTAGGCCTCCTGTTCCTTGCCTTCGGCATCGTAAATTTTCACGCTGCCATTTTTGCAGAGTACAACGTTGTTGCCGTTTTCGTCCTCGACACAGCGATCGCGCAGATTCTCATCATAGATGACCCGACCAGCCGTCTTGGAGACGTATTCCGGACGATTGGTCGTGGCAGTGGCCGTACCACCTACGTGGAAAGTGCGCATGGTAAGCTGAGTTCCAGGCTCACCGATGGATTGAGCAGCGATAATGCCCACTGCTTCACCCACCTTCACCGGCAACCCAGTGGCTAGATTCAGTCCGTAGCACTTCGCGCAGCACCCCTTGCCCAATTCGCAGGTAAGGACGGAACGCACGCGCACCTTCTCGATACCAACTTTTTCAATCTGCTTAGCGGCTTCGTCAGTGATAATCTCGTTCTTGGCCACGATAAGCTCCTTGGTTGTAGGATCCACGATATCATCACAGGTGACACGACCATATATGCGCGAGGAAAGCGTGGCTATCTCGTCTTCTCCGTCGTAAATGGCGGTCATGACGATGCCATTGTTGGTACCGCAATCCTCATCACGCACGATGACATCCTGAGCTACATCCACGAGCTTTCGGGTCATGTAGCCGGAGTCAGCCGTCTTCAGAGCCGTATCAGCCAAACCTTTTCGGGCACCGTGAGTAGAGATGAAATACTCCAGCACAGAAAGTCCTTCACGGAAGTTGGAAGTGATGGGACGTTCGATAATCTCGCCGGAGGGTTTAGCCATAAGGCCGCGCATACCGGAGAGCTGCTTGATCTGCGCCTTATTGCCACGCGCACCCGAGTCAACCATCATGAAGAGAGGATTCGCAACGGCAGAGCCATCATTGTACTCGAGCTTGGTATAAAGCTCTTTCTGGATGGCATCCGTCGTGGCAGACCAGATGTTCACGACTTTTTCGTAACGCTCACCATTCGTGATCAGGCCTTCCTCATACTGTTCGGTCACCTTGGTCACCTCATCATACGCTTCAGCTATGAGAGCGTCTTTGCTCTCCGGCTCAACCATATCCACGATGCCGATGGAGCAACCGGAACGTGTGGCCTCCTTGTACCCGAGCGCTTTCAGGGCATCCAAAGTTTCCACCGTACGTTTCTGACCGCATGTCTGGTAGCAACGCCAGATAATCTCGCCGAGTTGCTTTTTACCGACGTTGCGGTTGATGTAGCCGATTTCATTGGGCCAGATTTCGTTAAAACGAACTCGACCGGCAGTCGTAACGATGGTTTTCTTATCGACGTTCTCCTGGTTGAAGGAGAGGCGATCCAATTCTTTGCCCGTCTTGCCATAATCAGGGTTCTTAAGTCGGATCCAATCGTGGTAGCCGATCTTGCGGGAAGCAATGGCAAACTCCACTTCAGAGATGGACTCAAAGAGGGGCAGCAAGTGCTGATTATCCTGATTCTCCTTCACGATCTTCGCACGGGTATGGGTGAGGTAGTATGCACCCAGAATAATGTCCTGCGTGGGCGTGGAGATCGGCTTACCAGAGGCAGGCGAGAAAATGTTGTTGGGAGCGAGCATAAGCAAGCGCGCCTCCAACTGAGCTTCCACAGAAAGCGGTACATGCACGGCCATCTGGTCGCCATCGAAGTCTGCGTTGTATCCCGTACACACCAACGGATGCAAGCGGATAGCGGAACCCTCGATGAGAACAGGTTCGAAGGCCTGAATGGAGAGTCGGTGGAGCGTAGGAGCGCGGTTCAGGAAGACAGGGTGTCCCTTGGTGACTTCTTCCAGGATATCCCACACCACAGTCTCCTTGCGATCAATCATTTTCTTGGCGGATCGCACGGTATGCACGTAGCCAAGCTCCTTAAGGCGATGGATGATAAAAGGCTCAAAGAGCGTGAGCGCCATCTTTTTGGGAAGGCCGCACTGGTGCATCTTAAGGTTCGGACCAATCACAATCACCGAACGACCCGAGTAGTCCACACGCTTACCCAGCAGGTTCTGACGGAAACGCCCACTCTTGCCTTTCAGCATGTCAGAGAGCGACTTGAGAGGTCGATTCCCTGCACCGGTGACGTGGCGGCCGTGGCGACCGTTATCAAATAAGGCATCCACAGCTTCCTGCAACATACGCATCTCATTGCGACGAATCACCTCGGGCGTTTGCAGAGAAGCGAGTTCCATGAGACGGTTATTACGATTGATAACCCGTCGGTATAAGTCATTCAGATCGCTGGTAGCGAAACGGCCACCAGGCAGAGGTACAAGCGGACGCAGATCCGGGGGAATGACCGGCAACACGGTGAGTACCATCCATTCCGGGTGGCAACCGCTGCTACGGAATCCTTGGGCAAGTTGCAAGCGCTTGGCAATTTTACGCTTGCTCTGCTTGGAGTTGGTCCTATCCATCTCGTGCCGCAACTGGTCAATAAGGGCATCGAGATCAATCGTTTCCAGCAAACGCTGGATGGCCACCGCTCCCATGGCAGCCTCGGGAGCTTCATCACCGTAATCTTCCTGGATTTCCTCATACTGTTCCTCACTGAGAATCATGCCACGCTCGACACCATTCACTCCGCGAGGATCGATAACGATGTAATCTTCGTAGTAGATGATACGCTCAAGATCCTTAGCGGTGAGGTCAAGCATCAGTCCTATACGACTGGGCATGCACTTATAAAACCAAATATGGGTGACAGGTACGGCCAAGTTAATATGACCCATGCGCTCACGACGCACACGAGACGAAGTGACCTCCACGCCGCAGCGGTCGCAAACCATGCCCTTATTCTTGGCGCGTTTGTAACGACCGCAAGAGCATTCCATATCACGGGTAGGTCCGAAAATACGCTCGCAGAAGAGACCTCCGCGCTCGGGCTTGAACGTGCGGTAATTGATCGTCTCGGGGTTCTTCACCTCACCGTTGGACCACTTGCGGATATCGTCCGGGCTAGCAACGGTAATGCAAACCTGGTCGAAGTTTTTTGGTTTCTCGGTATTAATATCGGCTTGAGACATATATGTAAAGGTTTTTAGGTTACGATATCAGGGATTATTGGGCTGACTCTTCCTCATCGGCATGAATGTCAATGGGTGTGTTGGTTTCCGAATCTGACCCATCCAAGCGGATTTCAATCATATTTTCGTAATCCTGCACATCCTTCTGAATCTCTTCCTCATCGGCTACATCCGCCAACACTTGGAAGACATCCACCTCCTGAGAGGGAGTTCCGTCACGATACTTCTTCTCGAGCGGCTGTACATTCAAGCACAGCGCCTGCATTTCCTTGATGAGTACGTTGAAAGACTCCGGTGTACCGGCCTCAAGGGAATTGTCGCCGCGTACAATATTTTCATAGATACGCGTACGTCCCTGAACATCGTCAGATTTGACGGTGAGCAGCTCCTGCAGGGTGTACGCCGCACCGTACGCCTCAATAGCCCACACTTCCATTTCGCCAAATCGTTGACCACCGTGCTGAGCTTTACCACCCAGAGGTTGCTGGGTCACCAATGAGTAAGTGCCCACGGCACGAGCATGCACTTTATCGGCAACGAGGTGGTTCAACTTAAGCATGTAGGTATAACCGACCACGACGGGGTAGTGAAAATACTCGCCGGTTAATCCATCTATAAGACGGCTCTTGCCGGCCACGGAACCATCCTTGCCATCACCCACCCAAGTGAAGCCCGGAACCTTCTTAGCCTGGCTCATATAGTCCCATATCTTGGCTTCATCAATACCGTCGAACACTGGTGTAGCTACCTTAAAGCCGAGAGCCTTAGCGGCGACGCCCAGGTGAGCTTCCAGCACCTGCCCCACGTTCATGCGCGACGGAACACCAAGTGGGTTAAGGATGATATCCACCGGAGTACCATCTTCCAAGTATGGCATATCCTCAACGGGCAACACACGAGAGCAGACGCCCTTGTTACCGTGTCGACCGGCCATCTTATCGCCAACACCGAGCTTGCGCTTAGTGGCAATATATACCTTCACCTCGGTAACAACTCCCGGTTCCATCTCGGCTCCTGCCTCAATTTGGTCGAGTTTGTGGTCACGTTCCTCATCCAAATCGCGGAAACGAGGCTCGTAGGCATTGATAATTTCGAAGATTTGGTTACGAACAGGACTTTCATTCATATCAATCTGGTCATGATGCTCAGCCAGATTATGAAGAAGCGTCTTTGTAATCTTGCGATTGGCCGGGATGAGTACCTCGCCGGTACCGACACGAGTCACCTCCAGCGGGATTTTCTCGCCAAGCAGCCGGTCGGAGAGGCGACTGGTGAGCAAATCAATAAGATTCTTCTTATCGCGTACGTACTCTTCATCCACCTTTTTACGCTGTTTCTGAGCTTCTTTCTCGGAGTCTAACTCCGGAGCTCCCGGAGCCACAGAGCGGACGATACGAACATCCATGACCACGCCCGTGGTGCCAGGTGGTACACGCAACGACGTATCTTTCACATCTGCTGCTTTTTCGCCGAAAATAGCACGCAGCAGACGTTCCTCCGGCGCAAGGTCAGTCTCACTCTTCGGGCTAATTTTGCCGACCAGAATATCCCCGGGCTTTACCTCAGCACCAATACGTACTACGCCATCACTGCCCAAATTCTTGAGAGCTTCATCACCCACGTTGGGAATGTCGCGCGTGATCTCCTCCGGACCAAGCTTCGTATCGCGGGCCTTCTCTTCAAACTCCTCAATGTGGATGGAAGTGTAGGCGTCCTCCTGGACCAAACGCTCAGAGATGATGATCGCATCCTCGAAGTTATATCCGTACCATGACATGTAAGCCACCAGCACATTGCGTCCCAAGGCAAGTTCCCCACCATCCGTGCAGGGACCATCGGCCAACACGTCCCCGGCCTTTACCTTAGTTCCACGCGCCACAATCGGGCGTTGGTTGATGCACGTGGACGCATTGGAGCGCATGAATTTGCGCAACTGATATACATAGATGCCTTTCTCCGGATCCGTTTTGAGGCAATCCGGATCACTCAGCCATCGCTGGGGAGCCACCGGCAATTCACCATCTTTGGTGGTCACAATGTACTCCGCCGTAGCAGAAGCTACTATGCCGGGGCCGGCTGCAACAACCACAGCACCACTATCGCGAGCACACTTGGCCTCAATGCCGGTACCCACCAATGGAGCCTGATTGACCATGAGCGGCACGCCTTGGCGTTGCATGTTCGCACCCATGAGGGCACGGTTAGCGTCGTCATGTTCCAAGAAAGGAATAAGACCAGCTGCAATAGATATGATCTGCTTGGGAGACACATCCATGTACTCCACACGCCGGGGATCCACTTCAATGAACTCGCCGTGTTCACGAGCGGTGACTCGAGGCTTAACAAAGTGGCCGTGACCATTATCGTTGTCGATGGGGTTATTAGCCTGAGCGATGAGGTGATACTCCTCTTTGTCAGCGGAAAGATACTCCACCTCGTTGGTGATAATCACCTCCGTATCTACTCCTCCCTTCTTATTCTTCTTCTCAATCGTCTTAACTTTTCGGAAAGGTGTCTCAATGAACCCGTACTCGTCAATGCGAGCGTAGGTGCAGAGAGAGTTGATAAGGCCAATGTTGGGACCTTCAGGCGTCTCAATGGGGCAAATGCGACCGTAATGCGAAGGATGAACGTCTCGCACTTCAAGGCCAGCCCGATCTCGGTTTAAGCCGCCCGGACCAAGAGCCGAGAGACGTCGCTTGTGGGTCAGCTCGGCCAGCGGATTAATTTGATCCATGAACTGGGAAAGCTGGCTGCGGCCGAAGAAATCGCGCACCACAGCGCTAAGCGCCTTGGGATTGATCAGTTTGCTGGGGGTAAGATCGTTGCGCGTCGTGTCGCAAAGAGTCATGCGTTCCTTCACCAAACGCTCGGTGCGAGCAAAGCCAACCCGGCACTGGTTAGCGATTAGCTCTCCAACAGCACGAACCCGTCGATTGCCCAAATGGTCAATGTCGTCTACAGATCCCTCACCGTGACGCAAGCGCAACAAATACTTGACCGCCGTGAGGAAATCTATGGGCTGAATGAGCCTTACATCCTCCGGTACATCCAAACCAAGTTTTTGGTTGATCTTGTAGCGTCCTACCCGGGTGAGGTCGTAGCGTTTCTCTTCACGGAACAATCTATCCAAGGCAGCCGCTGCCTGTTGGACGGAAGTGGGATCCCCCGGACGGAACTTGCGGAAGATTTCTTTGAGTGCACTATCACGGTCAAATGAGAGATCCTTCTTAAGGGTTTTGACCAGCAGTTCATCCTCACGCTGATCTATCACCTCAACCGTCTTAATGCCCAGCTCCTGCATCTTTCGAATCGTAGCGAGGCTAAGCGGTTCGTATGCCTTAGCAATCACCGAAGCCGGACGCGGCGAATTCTTCTCGCTGTACTTCACATCTTCAAACGGCACAAGATATTCCAGCTCATCACCGCTGACATCTGCTACGCGCAGCTTCTGGATGGTATAAAACTGCTCCACAATGGACCGATCTGTCTCATACCCGAGATAACGCAAAAAGGTCGTTGCTAAAAACTTGCGACGACGGCGACGACGATCCAAGTACACGTACATGAGATCGTTCGTGTCGAACTGCACCTCAAGCCATGATCCGCGATCCGGGATGATACGGAAAGAGAAAAGCTCTTTGCCATTAGCGTGGCGTGTTTTCTCGTAACAAATGCCCGGAGAGCGGTGCAACTGAGCCACGATGACACGTTCAGCACCATTGATGACAAAAGTGCCGCGGTCAGTAATCATGGGAATTTCTCCCATGTAAACGTCCTCTTCAGCCGTGTAATCATTGCACTTCAGGCGAAAGCGAATGTAAAGAGAAGAACTGTACGTCTCCCCGGCGCGGATTGCCGCAAAATCGCTCATTTTGGGCGGCGATATCTCGTAGGAGATAAACTCCAAGCGGATTTGCGAATCATAACTCTCTATCGGGAAATGTTCTGCGAGCACAGCCTGCAGCCCCACCTTGAGCCGCTTTCCCGAAGCTGTGAAACGTTGCAGAAACTCTTCGTAGGATTTGGTTTGTATCTCAATGAGGTTCGGTGGCTGGATAACCTCAGTGATCTTGCCGAAACTAATTCGCTCTTGCTTGGGCTTGGACATGGAGTAGCGGAAATTGGGTTTTGCACCCGGATCCCGGATGCAGGTCGGTTTTAGGTTGGAATAAAACCGACCCGGGGCACTTGACGCGTACGCGAATGCGCGCACCGGGTCGATCTTATAGAGGAGAGGTTAGATGTTTATAAAAAAGGAGAAATGAGGCAAGACCCCCCAATACGCCGAGAATGCGAAGCGCAGGGGAGGACTCGGTCCTTCCCTGCCTTCGCAAAAGGCGACGGATTACTTGATAGTAACCTTAGCACCGGCTTTCTCGAGCTCAGCCTTAGCTTTATCGGCATCCTCTTTGGAAGCACCCTCAAGGATGACAGCAGGAGCGCCTTCTACAAGCTTCTTGGCATCAGCCAGGCCCAGACCGGGCTTGACCGTACGAACCGCCTTAATGACGGCAATCTTGTTAGCTCCAGCATCGGTAAGCTCGACATTGAAGTCGGTCTTTTCCTCAGCAGCCTCAGCAGGAGCGGCAGCGCCCGGAGCTGCAGCAGCCACAGGCGCTGCAGCGGAAACACCCCACTTCTCTTCGAGCAGTTTAACGAGTTCGGCAGCCTCCAGAATAGTGAGTTTACCGAGTTCCTCAGCGATCGTATTTATATCAGCCATTGTATTGTGTGTTATTTAATTGGTTCTTGTCGCGGATGGGGGCTCCCCATCCATTTCAGTCCTCACCGGCCGGAGAGCCGACAGAGAACCTAATTTTTTCAGGCGGCGAAAAGTGATACCACACCACCGCCATCTGTTCAAGTCTTTTTTGGGGTAATGACACAGATTACTCAGTTGTACCGCCTTGTTGATCGACATGCGCCTGAATGACTCGGGCAAGAGCAGCCCCGGCTCCGTTGATGGTACCGAGCAAGGTAGCGAGAAGCACCTCACGGCTGGGCAATTCGCCTAACGCCCTGATCTTGTCGGGTGTCAGCTGAGCTCCGTCGAGAATACCTGTCTTATAATCGGCCTTTTTAGAGGCCTTGAAGAAGGTATTGATGACCTTAGCGGCAGCGCAGATATCACTCTGTCCGGTAACGTAAGCTGTCTGCCCCTTGAGAGCGGAAGAAATATCCGGGAGTCCTGCCTGGGCAAGAGCCTTGGCCATGTAGGAGTTTTTAGCCACAGTGCAAGAGGCACCTCCAGCGGCCAATGACGCACGCAGGGCCGTGAACTCCGGTACGCTCACCCCAGCGTAATCAATGACAATCAGGAACGGCGAACCATTCACCTTCTCAAGCAACTGGGAGATAATTGTCTCCTTGTCAGTATTCACTTTCTTTTCTGTACTCATAGTCGTTTCAGAGGTTAGGGTTCTCAGAGCTTCGCGTATTCTGTGGTGTTGAGGACAATGCCCGGATTCATGGAGCAAGTCACTGTGGCAGCCGCAATATAGGCTCCTTTCGCACCAGCAGGACGAGCCTTGACAACGGAGGCAATCAGCGAGCGCAAGTTTTCCACAAGCTGCTCAGAACTGAAGGAAAGTTTGCCGACAGCCGCAGAGATGTTAGCATTTTTATCCACTTTGTAATCCACACGCCCGGCTTTCACTTCACGCACAGCCTTGGCCGTGTCATCAGTCACGGTGCCAGTCTTGGGATTGGGCATAAGGCCGCGGGGTCCGAGCACACGGGCAATTTTGCGCACCTGGGCCATGGCATCCGGGGTGGCAATTGCGCTATCAAATGCAAGAAAACCGGCCTGCACCTCTTTAATGAGATCTTCCAGGCCGACTTTTTCGGCGCCTGCATCGAGAGCCGCCTGAGCAGCCTCGCCTTGTGCAAAGACGATGACGCGGACATTTTTACCGGTGCCGTGTGGAAGAGCGACAGATCCACGAACCATTTGGTCGGACTTACGCGGGTCAACCGTGAGATGGAAAGAAATGGTGACGGTTGGATCGAACTTGGGAGCGGGAAAACTCTTCATGAGTTCCACAGCCTCTTCAACCGAGTAGGTTTTGGTGGAATCCACCAAACCTGAAGCTTGAGTGTAACGTTTGGAGTGTTTAGTTGACATAGTAATGTATTGCAGTACGTGCGGGGTTATGGGTTAGATGATTGTCCCTCCTGCGGAAAAGAGAAAGGGGCTTTACAGGCCTTCCACCTCAATACCCATCTGTCGCGCTTGTCCAGCAATGACGCGAGCGGCAGCCTCAGGATCTTTGGTATTCAGGTCAGGCATCTTCGTGTTGACCACCTCCATGAGTTTCTCCTTGGAAATCTTGGCGACCTTTTTCTTATTCGGTTCGCCCGATCCCGAAGAGATTCCGGCAGCTTTCTTGAGAAGATTAGCCGCCGGCGGCATTTTGGTGATGAAGTCGAAGGACTTATCTTTGTACACTGTGATCACGACGGGGAGAACATCACCAGACTGCTTCTGAGTCTTTGCGTTGAACTCTTTGCAGAAGGCCATGATGTTCACACCAGCCTGACCAAGGGCAGGTCCCACCGGAGGCGACGGATTAGCCGCACCCGCAGGAATCTGCAGTTTGATGGTTTTGACTACTTCTTTTGCCATGGTTTTGTTTGTTTATGTGATCCTCTCTGCCGGGTTGACACCGCCAAAGCAGGAAAAAGTTATTCGCTTCGTGGAATATTGCGCTCGTCCTCCGGCACAATCTGAACTTGCGTGAAATCCAAATCCAGCGGGTTGGAACGTCCAAACATTGTCACTCCAACGCGCAAGCGCCCATGTTCCGTATCAACCTCTTCCACGATGCCTCTCTCACCTTGGAACGCACCTTCCAGCACTACGACTTCATCCTGCACATTGATGACGATCTTTTGGCGCGTACCTTCGCTACGACGTTCCACTTCACGCTTGAAGTCGGCCACATCCTTGGACGACATGGGGAGGGGTTCCTTATTGCGACCGCAAGCAAAACTGATGACGCCGTCAACCGCCTGAATCTTATACCAGGCATCATTGTTAAGGGCACCGGAAACCGGGTCACGAAGGGCAAAGTTAAGGTACACGTAGCCAGGATAAAGCTTGCGTTCTTGGACAACCTTTTTCCCATTGCGGACTTCTTCTACTTTTTCCGTGGGGACGAGAGGTTCGCTCTGGAGTAACGCTCCAAGCTCTTCATCTTCCTTGAAAAGTCGTTTAAGGTTTTCCACCGCACGGCGTTCTTTATTGGAAAGCACATGCAATACATACCACTGATCCTGGGCAGCGGGTATAGCGTGGCGCGTACCAGACTTGCGTTCGTAGGGGCGTGACATAGAAGGAGGTGAGATAAGTGAGGTGGATAAGAATTAATTACGGCTTACATCAGGAAAGTTGCTCCACGGCCCATGTTACCACACGAGCCATCACAAAATCGAAAAACGCGACATAGGCACCCAGCAACACCATGGCAATCAACACCACCAGTGTGGATCCCCACAACTCTCGAAACTTTTTGAAACCTTTAATCTTCGGGTCACTTTCCCACGGCCATGAACACTTCTTGAGTTCACTCTTGATCGCCGAGATGAATTGTGAAAGCTTGCGGAACATAGGAGTTTTACGGGGGAAAAAGTGACGTTCTCTTGGAATCTGTTTGCTGACTTCTTGAACAGGGTACGAGAGACTCGAACTCCCAACACGCGGTTTTGGAGACCGCTGCTCTACCAATTGAGCTAGTACCCTAAAGGATTATAAGTTTGCTTTGGTCGGACGGCCGGGGGATGCCACCTATAACTGAGGCATCCCCCGCCACCCGCGCCGGCTGTACCTTGTTCTCCTCAACGGGGAAGCGTGGTGCAGCCGGGGGTTAGGTTATAAAATAAAGCGGGATTAGCCCTTGATCTTGGCTACCTTGCCGGCGCCAACAGTGCGTCCACCCTCACGGATAGCGAAACGCATACCCTCCTCCATGGCGATTGGGGTAATGAGCTCCACTCCAATGGTCACATTGTCACCGGGCATCACCATCTCCGTGCCTTCCGGCAGGGTGACGGTACCTGTCACATCCGTGGTGCGGAAATAGAACTGCGGACGGTAGTTGGCAAAGAACGGCGTGTGACGGCCGCCCTCCTCCTTAGTGAGTACGTACACAGCAGCCTCGAATACCGTGTGCGGAGTAACCGTGCCAGGTTTGGCAATCACTTGTCCACGCACGATATCCTCCTTCTTGATGCCACGCAGCAGCACACCCACGTTGTCACCAGCCTCGCCCTTGTCGAGCAGCTTGCGGAACATTTCGATGTCAGTCACTGCCGTCTTCACCGTCGGCTTGATGCCCACAATTTCCACTTCCTCCATCTTGTTGATGACACCGCGCTCAATACGACCGGTTGCCACCGTACCACGTCCAGAAATGGAGAACACGTCCTCCACCGGCATCAGGAACGGCTTATCGACCGGGCGCTCCGGCGTCGGGATGTAGGTATCAACTGCCTCCATGAGGTCCAAGATAGACTTGACAGCCTCGGGATCACCCTCCAGAGCCTTCGTGGCAGACCCCTTGATGATGGGAATTTCATCGCCCGGGAAGTCATAGGAAGAAAGGAGTTCACGGATTTCCATCTCCACAAGCTCAGCAAGCTCGGGATCAGCAAGATCCATCTTGTTCATGTACACCACGATGTAAGGCACACCTACCTGACGGGCAAGCAGGATGTGCTCACGAGTCTGCGGCATTGGGCCATCAGCGGCGGACACCACAAGGATGGCGCCGTCCATCTGGGCAGCTCCGGTGATCATGTTCTTCACATAGTCGGCGTGCCCGGGGCAGTCAACGTGAGCGTAGTGGCGCTTATCAGTCTGGTACTCGACGTGAGCAGTGGAAATGGTGATACCACGCTCGCGCTCCTCAGGAGCGCCATCGATCTGATCATACGCCTTGTATTCAGCCTTGCCCTGGTCTGCAAGAACCTTAGTAATTGCAGCCGTGAGGGAAGTCTTACCATGGTCAACGTGACCGATTGTGCCCACGTTCACATGGGGTTTGGTTCGCTGGAATGCTTCTTTAGCCATAATGTTGTTGTATTAGTTTAAGCTGCTTATTCTTGCAGAGCATCAAAGCTTCTGGCGGGATTTGAACCCGCGACCTCATCCTTACCAAGGATGCGCTCTACCACTGAGCTACAGAAGCGATCACGCTCCAGAGCCATCCCACGAGGGGACGGAAAAGCGGGGAGAATATACACGACATTTGGCGCTACGTCAATCACAATTTCGCGAAAAGATATAATTTTTTCTTAATAAAAGAAAATCGTGAGAACTAAAGGTTGGTAAAGTTAGTTTGCAGTCTGCCCCAGGTAGATGCATCCTGAAAGCCTATGAAAACAACAGCATTCATGACAATAATGGCGTTGAGCAGCTTCCTGGCTATGGGCGCCTCTGACAGCACCACCACCCCAAGCGGACAGGACGCCACAAGGCCCTCCATCACCTGCAGTGCAGATGGAACGGGTGCATCGTGTGATGAAACCTATTGGATCAACGTGGATACGATGACACTGGCCGCAGCGAATGGAGACCCGATAGCGCAATACGCCATAGCGTACATCACAGAAAACGGAGTAAACGGGACGAAGAAGGACCCGGAAAAGGCAAAGGCACTGTATGCACATGCCCTGCCCGGTCTGTTAAAGGCAGCCAAAGAAGGCAATCCGACGGCATGCCGCGCGCTGGCTCACATGTATGAACACGGCAAGGGAGGAGTTGAAAAAGACGGGGAGAAGGCTAAAGAGTTCATGGATCAGTGCAAAGAAAACGGCGGCAAAGAAAATCCAAGCTCTTCCGGCGACTCAAAAAACACGGATATGTGAAAAAAGGATTAACCAAAAAATTACGCGCGCTGTCGGGAGACAGTGCGCGTACTTTCCTGAAAAGGGAGGAAATTAAGACACGTTGTCATAAATGACTCGCGTGAGATATAATCCCTCCGCAGGAGCACAATAGCGGGGTGCAGTACCGGATGGATACTTCAGCATATGACGGATATCAGCCATCTGCAATGATCCGCAAGCGACTCGGACAGCTGTCCCCACGAGCATACGTACCATACGATAAAGGAAACCGGAACCACAAAAACGCATAACCAGAATTTCTCCACTCTGAGTGAGAGTAGCTGAATATATCGTGCGACAAAAAAAATCTGGCGGTGGGGACGTCGGTTCGTTACCACGGCGCGCACTGAAATTTCGAAAATCGTGTTCTCCCTCAAAAAGCTTGAGAGTACGGCGCAACACGGAGACATGCAGAGCGTGCCGACAATGCCACACGCGACCAGCCAAATGAGGCGGTAATACCACCCCGACGCAGATGCGGTACTCGTACTCTTTGGCAGTAGCACTGAACCGCGCGTGAAAATCGGGCGAGACAACTCGTACATCCATGATACGGACGGAAGCTGGTAACTGAGCATTCAGAGCGGCACGCCAAGTTTCTTCATTCAAATGACAAGCAGCTGGCACGTCTGCATGAAAACACTGAGCCAAGGCATGCACTCCCGAGTCCGTGCGTCCAGCAGCGTGTATCCGTAATGAGCCCTTAAGGATACGTGCAAACGCGCTTTCGATGCAATCCTGCACAGTGCCGCCGCCGGCCTGACTCTGCCAACCGAGCCAAGGTTGACCGTCGTAGGCGCAAGTGAACAAATAACGCGGCATATCAGGAGTAAAAAAGCGGCACCGCATCATTCGCTGAGCCGCTTTGTGACAGTACTCACGGGAGCCTCACCTGCTCACGCGGCGAGGGTCTGTTCTCAAAGTTCCTCCTCGCCAGTGTCGCCGGAGGAATCGCCTTCACCGTCACCATCAGACGTTGTACCGGTGGGGGCATCCTGAGGCTCCTGACTGACAGCCGGCACGGCAGGCACGTCCTCCGCTGAGTCAAACTTCATATTGTTGACCTGGGTCACGGCAGCCCTGTATGCAAGAGCGTCACGAAGCTTTTCTGAGCCGTAATACTCGGGAAAATCACCGGGCGTTGCATGGGGATTATTGGCATCTTGCATATATCGCGATCCTGCTTCCTTGAGTTCATCTGGCGTACCTTTGACGCCCTGAGCTTCGGCAATAGCAATGAAAAGACGATCCTTATCTACATCGCCATCACTGGAGGCAGAAGGAAATGAGGCGCGAACACGACCAACTTCACGGGAAAGAGCTTTTGTGGCTGCGGCATAATCAGCTCCCATGCTGGCAGAGTCACTCTCTGCGCTGCGATACAGAGCCGTGTCGTTCAATGCAAGCACACGCACCTTGGCATTTTCAAAGCGCTTATTAAGCACGGCAACGCGAGCAGCATGGGCATTCGCCGTAGGGAGATCCGTGATCGCCTGCAGCTCGGTCGTAAGTTCGCGCGCAAGTTCAACAACGCTCTTGTTCTCCTTTTGGCAGGAGCTGAGCATGAGAGTAGCCAAAACGGCACAGGAAGCAGCGAAAATGGTTTGTTTCATGGATAGGGTAAGTAGTGCTTCTCTTGCACTTTAGCAAGAAACAGGGAGCGTGTCAAGGTAAAGAGAAAGAAAAATATCGCTTGAGGTAAAAAAATTGCGCACGCAACATCCATTTCTCACTCCAGAGGGGGATCAGGAAGCAAATTATCATATATGCCCGGGGTCGAATCCGGAATATCGATGGCTCCGGCCACATGGCGGTAGAAATCAGCTGGTCCGACTCCCCCGATAATGGCGTATGCGTATCCGAGGGATCTCATCTCATGCAGTGCGGTGAGAAGCAGTCGACGTCCCAGCCCCTTGCCTCGAGCATCTTGCACCAACCCCATGGGACCGACGAATCCACGCATCGTAGCATCGACACATACGAAGCCAACGATCTGCGCGTCCTGCGTAGCAATAAAGCAACCGGGAGGCTGATGGCTCATGGCGACACTCGCTTCGCTCACCCACTTGGGACTGAAGTTTGCGGCTACCCAATGCAATAATGCGTGCAACTCAAAAGGGCGACACCGACGAATACGTACTCCGTCTTCCGTCGCCGGGCTCGCAGGAAGGATTCGGTCCGGAAGAGCGTACAGACGAACGATCATATCGTGCATGACAATCTACGAAGAATCGTGTGAAAAAAGAAAAAGGCAGGTGAAGGAGTCTAGCTGCTCCACCTGCCAAAGCTTGAAGATAAGGGTTATTTCTTGGGAGCCTTCTTCGTGTTAAGCTGCTCACTGAAGTAGAAACCACAGGCAGTTGTCACGGCTTCATCCTTCAGTGCCGGGGCATACACATTGCGCAGCAGATAGGCCAAAGCCACGGCATCCTTGAAGTTACACGGCGCAGCGCCCCACACTTTTTTATCCATTTTTCGAGCTTGGGGTATATAATCTCTCACACCAGGCATGGCCCAAAGAATGTGGAACGCACGATGCATAGCATCTACCGGTATCTCCATGTAGCGCCCGTGAGCAGATGCCGCGGCCTCGCAGTACGCATCCACAGCTTGACTGGCCACCTTAGCATTTCGCTCGCTGATACCCTTTTGCAACTCTGCGGGAGGGATATTGCTCGCGAGCGCACGCGCCAAGGCATATTTAAGCCAAGTATAAGTCTCCGAGGTGACCGAGTTGGATCTCTGGGCTGATGAGATGACGTCTTCGGCCTCCTTGGCGCGACTCTCAGCCGTACCTGGATCATCGCTCACATGACTGAGGACACGTGCCGCCTCCAGTTTTAAACGATTTGACGCTTCCAGCGACTTCGGTGCGGGGAACTCCTCCACTACCTTCCCCAATTCGGACCAATCCATGGAGCGAGCGTTGCAACTCAGTTCCAGAAGAGCGGCCGTGGTGGAGGGGTTGTTGGGTAACCCAATGAAAGGAGCATATGTGGCACGCACACGAGCAAGCTGCCGCTTCGCTGTGTTCAGATCATCAGATGAGTAAGCACGCATCGCCCCGGCAAGATCCGGCGGAGTTTCAATGAAGAAAAGTTTGTAATTCTTCACCTGGTCACTCACTGGCGGCTCCTCTCGAGAGACCTGGTAGAGAAAGACTCCTTTGGGCGCCCCAGGAGGAGCCATAATGGGGATGCGACGCAGTTTGTTGCTCTTATTGGGCTGCAGCTGAGCCGTGAGTACAAGGGGGGCAGGCCCCTGCTCCTGAGCCGACAGTTGAGACTGCAGCGCAAGCAATCCAGAAAGAAGAATGAGAACGTGTTTAGCTTTCATATCAGTAAATCGTTTGCGAATTGTTGTCTGTGTCGTGTGATTACTTGCTGAGTTTTGATTGGAATTCATTCTTCTCCTTCTCCTCTCGCTGCACAGCAGCATCCTTGCTGTATTCTTCCACAAGCAGCACGACCTCATTGAACAAATCTCTCTCACCCGGCGTCATCTTTTGATCAATGCCGGCTCGGCGAATTTGGTTCACGTAATCGCGACCTGTATTCCAAGCGCGCCAATGGTCGGATTGCTTGAAAGTGTTCTGTAAGCGATCGCCGCTGGATGGGGTGTTACGCTTCCAAAGTTGAGTCATAATGCCCTTTACAGCCGGAGCAGAAAACGTAATGTTACCTCGATTCTGGCTATAAAGGTTTACATAGGTCTGAATACCCTTTTGCACTTCGCCCGACGCACAGAAAGCCTCGGCAAGTTTGAGCATCATCTCCAGACGAGCACGGGGTGTACTACCACCGCGTATGTTCATGAACTTGCCAGCGCTCTCCACAGCACCGCGGTAATTTCCGGTACTCATATTCAAATCGGTCAAACCAATGAGAGCGGGACCAACCACGGCTGGATCCTGCACATTGCTGAGCTTGGAATACAGTCCAAAGGCTTCCTGCTGAGCGGAGGCATCATCCGAAAGGGCCAGAGACTGCGCCTTACCCAGCATAGCCTCATTCTGGTAATCTGTCCCTCGATCAAGCACCTGATTGAAATAAGCGAGAGCCATCTGCACCTCTTGCTTACGCTCCGGGCTGCCTGGACGGAAACGACGCGCATAATCCACTTCAAAATTACCCACTTGCACACAGATAAAGTTGGTGAGATCCTCTGGTTTAAAGGCGTCGCGCATCTGGCGGAAGGAGCGCGCAATATCGCGTTCCAATCCAGCGGCTTCCTCTGCTCTACCACCCCGCTTGGCTGCGGTCATCTCTTCGTTCATGGAATTGAGCAAAGCCATACGCAGGATAGCATTGCTATACTTGTCCTGCGGATCAATACCGGGGAAGTTGGTAAGATGCTGCGTTTTCTCCTCCAAAGTAAGCACCTTATTGTGGATATCCTTTTCACCATTCACATAGGATTCAACGTAGGAGTTGATGGTACGCTCAAGCTCCGGATTGTGAAGGTTGTTCGCGAAGTTGTACGCAGCCTCGCGAGCAATGACTTTTGGGGCCTTATCCAAGGCTTCTTCGTAAGCACCAGGATCCTTGGCTTCCAAAGAACGTGAGAGCTGAAGAGACGCCATCTGCAACGCATAGGCATCACCCTCGCTGTCCACATCCTTCCAGTAGGTATCAAAATAGCCCTTTACACGGGCGGCGAGCGCCGCGGGATCCTCCCCATCACGTGGATACTCCGGTGCAAAAGAAACAAGCCAGAAGAGAGCATTGGAAGCCACCGGCTTACCCTTACCTTCCTCAAGTTTGAGTGCAGCCTGCACACATTCCTCAAGAGCAACGATACCGTCGGGCTTCACTGAATCGTCATCACCATTGATCAGGATGCTGCCGGCGAGAAGTTTCGAAGTAGGATAAAGCTCGTGCTCTTTCCAGTTCTTAGCAATCACATCGCAGTAGCGCAATGCCTTCTGCATGTCAGCTTTATCAGCTGTTTCATCACCGTGACCACGTCTCTTGAGCAACACCGTGATAGCGTCAAAATACACATTGGGAGCCATGCTGTTTTCCTCCAAATTGATGGAGGGATACTTCTGCATAAAGTTGTCAGCCACAGCCATGGCCTTGTCGTAATTTTTAGGATCTTTTGCGCCCAGCTCCTTATAAGCATCCATGACAAAGTACATGGTCTGCGGCTCGTAGTTGAGTACCTGCTCTGCGGTGAGACCCCCTTCCTTAGGCGTGAACAAGCCGGAGTTTATCAACTCGCTGCCTTCCTTGACCACCTGCTCCATGCGATGCAGGTTGTAGTTGGCCGCTATCTTGGTGAAGCGCGCGCTCACGTAGTTGAGCGGATCCGTTTGAACCGTAAGCCCAGCAAGCACTTCATCCGCTGCGGGAATAACGCGCTCCCATTGTCTCTCCTTGGTAAGGCGTATCATTTTGTTGATCGCCACCACATTCTTGTTGCCATCACCCACATTTTCGGGGTTCAGCTTGTCTTCGTACTTGAGAGCCGTTTCCTCATCTCCGGTAGCGCGGCAAAGCTGGGAATATTGCAGGTAGTTAAGATCCCGGAGTTCCTTCTTTTCTCCTCCCTGCTGACGCAAATGCGGGTAGCGCTCCAACATCAATTTCACACCCGCCTTGGCCAAGCGGCTAGACCCCAAGCGCACAGCCGCGTTGGCCAGACTAAGCGTAGCGTACGCCTCTAACTCTGTGTGATCGTTGATAATCGAATTGAGACGCTCTGCATAATTCTTACTCCGATCTCCCACATAGGAGATGCCCAAATTACGATCTACCACGCTCCGGGGTGAAACCCCTACGAGCTTCACTACATCCATGAGCGAATCCCTCGCTTCAACGGTATCCGGCATGATACCCAGCAAGGTATTGGCTGTACGGAGCGACGAAAGAGCTTGCTCCATATTGCCGGCGGCGAGTCCGTCCTCCATAAGCCGTACGGCTCGCACTCCAAAGTTGTACAGATTCCCCGTGTATGGAGCAAGACGATGAGCCGCCACGTGGAAACTGCCCGGATTAGCTTCCACCATCTTAGTTCCCCATTCAATATACTTCGGGTTATCAGAAGCAATGCGCATCACGGTACTCAGCGCACTCATCACCATATCATCCGGCAGCATTGCCTTCGCCTTCCCCATGCGCTCCATGTAGACTCCAGCCTTTGCAAAGTCCGGGTCTTTTTTGAGCAAATACGACTGCAACAGCAACACGCACACCTGTCCGTCAATCTTCATCGCCCTCTCCTTCTTGGATACCTTATTGCCGTCGTACTGCTTCAGGTAATCTTCCAGCAGAGGAATGCATTTATCAAACATCTCGGGCTTACCCTCCTTTCCATTGGCACCAACCGCCTGGTGATACCTCGCCAGCCCCTCTTGAAACAAAGCCATACTGAGCAGAGGAGCATACCCCTCTTCACCCCAGCCGGGGAGCACCTTGGAGCGTTCTATAAGAGTCCGATCCTTGTACGTAGCACTTGAACTCAATTCTTTATACACCTCGCACGCCTTATCATACTCCCCCATATCAGTGAGAATACTCGCTTTCTGCCACAGGAAAAACGGCGCAAAATACGAGAATTGCTTGCCTACGCGAGTATTCGGGTTGCCATACACGGACAACACTTGTTCGGTACGCCTGAGAGCGTCGGCTGTTTTTTTCTCAGCACGCAGTTGCTGCACAACCTTGAACTCGGCAGCCGGATCCTGTGCCTGACTCACATGCGAGGTCCCAAGAAGCGCCAAGGCAAGAATCATGGAGAATGGGGTTGATATTTTCATAGAGGATTAGTTCTTATTGAAGGTTGAATGATAAATGGATAAAAACTGAGGAGGCAAAATTGGGGGGGAGCTGCAGCTCGTAGCCGACACTCAGCTCCCCCTTGGGTCACGTGAATCTGTGTACTTTAGTTAACATCAGTATTAATTGGCTTCCGGATCAGCCGTGCTAATGCCAACTGACTTGATGCCTGCCTCTGCCAGAGCCGCCATGATATCCACAATCCGCTGATGCGGAGCAGACGGTGCGCCAGTGAGCATCACTACAGGTTCTGCTTGCACCGATGTTGCCAAATCTTTGTAGTTTTTGAGCTGCTCGACAAGCTGGTCGAGTTCACGCTGACTACGGTACTCACTGGTGCCGGGTTGAGCATCAGGATTGTAAACATCAGCCACGGTGAGGTCTCCATTCCACGTGGCACTGCCGTCTGCTCTCAGGACAATACGACCAGGATCCACTGGAGGTTTCTGAGAAGAGGAGGACTGCGTTGAAGCCGGGATGGAAATATCAAGCTTTTTCTCACTTACCAATGATGTTGCCACCAAGAAATAAATGAGCAGCAGGAAGCAGCAGTCAATCATCGAGGAGATGTTCATTTCCGGATCTTCCTGATCCTCGGTCTTGATTTGTTTATGTCGTGCCATAAGTGCAAATGAGGAGTGTTTTTATTTGGAGGGCAAGGTACCGAAAACAATGTTGGTCACGCCTGCTGCAGCTGCACAACGAATGGCCGTGGATGAACGCTCCCACGGAGCAGCCATATCCCCGCGCAGGTACAGGCGAATCTTACCATCTTCTAACCCTTTCCCTTTGAAGTTTTCTTTCTGTTTTTTGATAAAGTCCGTGAGTTCCTGAGTCTGCCCAGAGGTGTACCCAATGGTGTTGCCATTGGCATCTGCAACACCCCATAACGAGTTCGGAGCGTAAGCTTTGTTGTACTTCTCCAAAGCCTTGGGCGACATCTTATCAATGTCAGAAAACACATTAACAACGATACAACCGTTGGCATCCTTAAGATCTGAGCAAGAGACCGCACTGGGCATCTTGACACTCGGATCCTTCGCCACTGTAATCTGCGTAGCATTCACCACGAAGAATATCAGAAGCAGGAAGCAGCAGTCAATCATCGGCGAGAGGTTTACGTTACCGTTTACCTCGTCATTTCCTCGTGCATTCTTTTTTGCCATAATATCTGAAAAATTGCGAAAGATGATAGATAACCACCACGCCGCACGGGGGTCGGTGGTCGAGCCGATTTCCCCCGTGCAGGAAAACGATCAAAGCGATCACGCCTCCGCCGCCGCTTCGTCGCCGGTATCAAGACCTTCCGGTATCCGGGCGAGTTGGGCCTCAGCATTGATAACGTTGATGGAGGTATTGACCATCTCTTCAATGGTGTTCACACAATCAGCCTCCAGCGCCTGAGCGTGCTTCTTGAGGAAGAAGAAAGCAGGTATAGCGATAATGGAAACGATCAGTCCCCAGAAGGTGGTGAGTAGAGCCACAGAAATGGAACTTGCCAGCTGCGTAGGGTCTGCCTGACCAGACTCAGCCAAAATGGCGAATGCGCCCACCATGCCTTGCACAGTACCGAACAGCCCGATGGACGGAGCAAGCGAACCTATCAAAGCTAGCATGTCCACGTACTTCATCGTCTGAGGCCGTTCATTAGCCGTGAAGTCTGCGATGGCATCTTCAATGCCGTCTTTTCCGAGATCCTCAGGACGATTGGCATCAATGTTCGGAAGGGCGTAAGCAACCAAGCGTCCCAAGAACGTGGGACTAGTGGTGGAGAGTTGGATAGCAGACTGGACCCGGCACTCCTGCATGAGAGCCAGCATCTGGGAACGAAGCTCCTCCGGGCAGAACTTTTCTTTCGTGAGAGCCATCATGCAGAAGACGATCAGAAAAATGGTAGCTGCAAGCAGCACCACGAGCGGAATCATCGTCCATCCACCGTCAATCACCCATTTATCCAGAGCAGACTTCTGAGTGACAGCGCCACCTTCAGCCTCTTGAGCAAAGACGGCGGGCATCATGAACAGGGCAGCCATTCCAAAAGAAAAGGCACGGAGACCAATGCGTGTAATAATCGTTTTCATGGTAGTGAAACTCATTCTGTGCAGAATTGACAAGTTCCTATTTAACCGAAAAAAATCAGGAATGCAAGAAAGATTTGCAGGGTGGACGCATTTTTATAAAAAAAAGAACCGTCGCCAACGAGGCCACGGTTCCGAGAAGAATACGAAAACGGGAGGGCAAAACAAGTTGCCTCATCTCGCTCCACGCTGAATGGACATCACTTGCCCTTCTGGGAGAACACCTTCACCGGCTCCACGTGAGGCGGCTGGGGCATATCCTCCACCAAGTTTTTGGGCATAGGACGCAACGGCGGTGCAGGCTGCGACTGGCAGCAGCACGAAGACAGGGCCACGGAACCCACAAGCATGGTAATGAGAGTAACTGCTTTCATGGTGTCAAGAGGTTTCTCACCCGTATTCAACCACACTATGAGTCATGAGTCAACACAGAAATGCATGTTTTTTAATTTTTTTCTGAGCCGGGAAAGTCTTGGCAATGACCAAAATGAGAAAGAGAAACGTGAAAAAAATGCAGTGCCTCGGGTCAGATTAGGCTTGATTGGAGTGCAGTGTGTATGGTAAATAGAGCGTGTCATGCCACGTCGAAAACGAGGAAGTTTTTTATCCAGACAAGCTACCGTACCCGCCTCTGGTACCGCCCGCCTCCTGCTCACAATATTCTCCCTGATTTTGGTTGGTCTCATCCTCCTCGTTGTTGTTGCCTACCTCTTTTTCATGTCGTGGTTGCAAGGCGATGGCTGTCGAACTAAGCTTGCCGATTTTTTACAACAGGCAACCCACGCACAACAGGTGTCCGTGCCGGATAATCTGGAGGTGAACGGCAATCAATTAACGGTCCCTCAATTTACTCTGCTGCATGCTAACCACTTTGAGGAACTAAGCGTTCATAAATTGCACATGAGCGTCGACCGAAAAGCTCTCTGGAACCGCATCCTGCGCATGAATCAATTCTCGGCCGAAGAGCTGCGCCTTGTGCTTCGCGCAGAGCAAAAATCGGCGGCGAACTCTTCCCCCGCAACTTCTCCTTCCTCGACTCGCACTTCGCGGCACGCTTCGACAAGTGGCAGTCAATCTCCATCCACTCATGCAGGATTTTTCCGAGCCGTACAAGCACGGTCATGTGAAGTGCATTACGCCGACACAACGCTATTAAGTTCCGGCCGTGAGTTTGGTTTGAAGGGTTACCGCATGACAGCTACCCCCTGCCCTGAAGCCGGGAATGATGCGTGGACATTGAATATCGAAAATGGGCGCGTTGTTTCCCCATTCTCGTGGTTGGCAGAAAGCGGGGTAAAGACGGCCACCATTAAACTCACGACCGGTGAGATCAAGCTCACGTCTTGCCGAATCATTCTTTCACCGGGTGGTATACATGCCAAGGCCGTGTATTCTCCAAGCACTGGACGATGGGAAGCTCACGCTGACGTGAGACGTGCAAGTGTGTCTCGTTTGCTTAAACAGGCTTGGAAGAAAAAATTGACGGGCGCTCTGGTGGGACATCTTGACTTCGAGGGACAAACAGGATCCGCGTGGAAGGCGCATGGAGAAATGCGTTTGGAGGATGGTGTGTTGGAAGGGCTGCCCATACTCTCGCAAATTAAGCTCAATGATACCGCTCCATACCGCTCCATAAGGTTTGAAAAAGCGTCCTGCCGCATCAGCTTTCCCTACACCGATGAGCAGCATAACATCCACGACGCATGGTTGTGGGATCACATTGATGTGCGAACAAAAGAGGGAAACTTTATCGTACGAGGACGCGTAATTACCGGTCTGGATGGAACGCTTTCAGGAACGCTTCAACTTGCCGTACCGCAGCAGTTGGTAACTCAGTTAGGTCTCCAAGGAAATCCGGCCGCTTCTCAGCTTTTCCATACCCTGCCGCAATATCCGGGGTACGTCTGGGTGCATGTTAATCTGAGTGGCACCCTGGATGATCCGCATGAAGATTTTTCTGTACGTTTTGCCACCATTCTGCCAGAATTCATTTCATCTTTGTCGGACTCAGCGATAAAGTCGATTAACAGTGTCATTGGTGATTTTCTGCCACACGGAATCCCGTCCAACAAGCCACAAAACCGAGAACAGGAGCAACAAAAGGATACACCGTTGCAGGAGTCTGAGCAAAAAGCAAAGGATATTATCAGTAGTGGCTTGGATATTCTGCTCTAAGCACACGGATTGCAGGGTTGGCATCTTCACGACAATGAGTTCACGAAAAAAAACAGCATCTTTTTATCCCGCGCAATCTATCGTTGTATCCGCCACGTTGACTCAGCGTATCGCTCCCACGGTGTTTCGCGCTACTCTGCCCAACGGTAAATCAACTGTCGCATACATGCCGCACCGTGCCATCGAGCATCTGGGCAACCTTCAGTCCGGTAACGTTGTCCAACTCGTCCTCTCTCCAGCTAACATGGATACGGCACGTATCACTGAACGCGCGCCCGTGTAATTGTACGCTTCCCCATGCTTCACATCGTATTGCATCACCCGGAGATACCGCATAATGCCGGCGCAGCAGGCCGCTTGGCTGTAGCCACTGGTTCCCGACTTCACCTCATCCGCCCCCTCGGTTTCAGTCTTGATGAGAAGCACCTGCGCCGCACGGGTTTAGATTATTGGAAACATGTGGACCTACAGCTATGGGATTCGTTGGAGGACTTGAGGGCAACAGCCGCGCCGACAGCGAACTTTCGGCTGCTTTCTACCAAGGCCACGCGCAGCATCTGGTCACCCTCAACACCGTGGGCTGACGGCGATTACCTTGTCTTTGGCTCTGAAACCCGCGGCCTCCCAGAGAGCATGCTCCTTGAGCATCCGGATGAAGCGTTGCGTATCCCCATGCCAGGAATACACGCTCGATCCCTCAATTTGTCAACGGCAGTTGCCATCGTTTTATACGAAGCACTACACAACATCTCTCCTTCTCCATGAAAAACATCGTCTACTTTGATCTGGAAACTCGCCGATCTGCCGCTCAAGTCGGTGGTTGGCATGAAACGGCCAAAATGGGGATGTCCGTAGGAGTCACTTTCTCCACGGCCTCCAATGCATACGCTATCTACACCGAAGACCAGGCTGAGCAACTCATTGAACAGCTCCGCCTCGCCGACCTTGTGGTCGGCTATAATCACATCGCCTTTGATTACGGCGTCCTTCAGCCCTTTACGTTTTGGACTGTGGCTGAGGTAACGCATAACCTCGATCTCTGTCGCGACCTCTCTGACCGTTTAGGGCACCGTCTCAAACTTGACTCTCTGGCTCGACCCACTTTGGGGGGACATAGCAAGACGGCAGAGGGTACGGATGCTCTTAAATGGTGGTCCGAATACGAAGCCACGAAAGAGCCACAACGTCTCCTGGACATAGCAAAATACTGCTGCTTCGATGTAAAAGTGACTATGGCTCTACATCAATTCGGGGTGAAAAACGGTTTTGTCCTCTACGAAGACAAGAATGGCAAGAGTGTGAAGATACCCGTAGATTGGGAAGGAAATCAGGACGATTGAGAGTTTAAACTCCATTAACCCTTGTATAACTCTTCAATACGGCGAATGAGGGAAAATGCGTGGCTCACCATGGCGCGTGTCTCATTGAGGAGAGTAAGGTAAAGTATGCCCGTTCGCATGCCGCTTTCATCAGTGGCATTCTGCATGAGGTGGCGAGTGATGCAGTCTGCAAACTCCTGCCCCAACTGCTCCGTCCCGACGAGCAATTCATCAATGCCTGCATAATCACCCTCTTTCAGCATGTCAAGAATATTCGGGTAAAACCGTCCAATTTTACTTGTGAGCGCGAGCAAATCCTTTGCTTGGTCATCATTTAACCCGGTATGGTTATTGTCGATGTGGTTGTAGGCTGCTTTTACAAGAGTGACTAGACAGTCGCAGGTAGAAAGAGATATCTCTACGATACGGAATATGAGTTGTCCCCGATCCGCGTGCTCTTTCGGAATGGATGTTAGAGTGGGAAGCACCTCATTTTCCTTCACCAGCTTCAAGTCTTGCTTGATGGAACGAGCTTTTTTACGCAGCCTTTTGAGCGAATCACGATCCTCCACCAAAAGGGCCTTGACCATAGCGTTGTAGATGCCCACCATGCGCCCGAGGCGCCCGGCAGCCGCAGCCCCGTACTCGTGTATTTGGGAGTCCTTGTTAACATCCAACAGCTTATACTCCCGTTTGTCACTGTGAGCTAAGAAGGTAGAACGCACCAAAAGCGTCATCGCCAGGATGATCATCGCATACTGCGCCCATAGCCCACCATAGGACAACACCAAAGCAACCAAAAAGGATGCCAGACAAGCTCCAATCGCCGTGAGAAACCATCCACCCGTCACCGTGAGTACACCGGTGATTCGGTACACCGCACTATCCCGTCCCCACGCCCGGTCAGCCAACGAGGACCCCATAGCCACCATGAAGGTAACATAAGTGGTGGAAAGCGGCATCTTCATCGAGGTGGCGATGGAGATGAGAAGCGCTGCCGTGGTCAGATTTACAGAACCCCGCACCAGATCGTAATTCGTACCTGTTTCCTCCTCCGGTGGTAGCGGTGTAAAGCGGCGCCCCACAAAGTCGGCGACAGCTTTCGGAGTAATGCGTTCAATGAAGCGGGCCGTGTTGAGGGCGTAGCGGACCATCACACGTGCAGCCAGACTGGAACCAAACCGCTCCTTTCCCGTATTGGCAGAGGAAAGTTTCAGTTCCGTTTCGGTGACACGCCGAGCGTTTTTGGAAAAAAAGAGCGAGGCTACCATGATGAGACCGGCCGTAAGCAGGTACAGGGGATTAGCCTGAATAGCTGTGTCTGCCAGTTCGTTCATCATCATGCTTGAAACATCGCCGGCGTGATTAGCAGCAATGTCCATACTTGTTTGCGCCGCCATAAAAACACCTATAAAGTTCACCAGATCGTTGCCGGCAAAAGCCAATGCCAGAGCGCCCGTACCACTGAGTACAGCTATTCGCAGAGTGTTGACGCGGCACACATACTGAAGAAACGCCATGATCACCAGCCACACCAACCAGCACCAAGTCATCGTAACGCTCACATCCGCATTGAGCAGCGCCTTCATCCCCGAAGAGAGCATCGAGCTGTCCCTCAGTCCCTTGAAAATAGCAAAGTAGGTAATGGCAGTCAGCGCGCTGCCGCACCAAACTGGGCCAATATACCGATATGCCCGCGTGTAGCGAAAACTGAACAGCAACCGCGCGAACCACATGATCATAGAGCCAAGGGTGAACGCGATCACCACAGAAATGAAAATAGCCACTACAATGGCAAAGGCATTACTCGTATTGATGTAGGCAGCCAGCGGCGCATCATCCGTGGCCATATCCTTGCTATACACTGCCATGCCGATAGACGAACCCAGCAAAGCAAACACCAATGAAATGGTGGTAGATGTCGGTAATCCCAGGGTGTTGTAAACATCCAGCAGGATCACATTGGAAATCATCACCGCCAAAAACAACAGCATCACTTCATGAAAATTGAACATGCGGGGGTTGAATACGCCACTGCGAGCCACCTCCATCATTCCACTCGAAAAGCTTGCCCCCAATAATACACCAACCGCAGCCACCGCCACCACTGTGTAAAAGGAACCTGCCCGACACCCGAGCGATGAATTCAAAAAGTTTGCCGCATCGTTACTCACTCCCACTTTCAATCCAAACACGGAAAGCAGCAGGAGTACCCCATAGATAACGTAGTATATCGGGTCCATGTGTTCGGCTCCTCTCTATCATGCTCAGGCGTTTTTTACAAGAAAAATATCTCACTAAATCACCGAGACGATGATTTTACCACCAAACACTCCGTCCTCTGTTTATTCAATCCCCGCTGTCACACGGCTTCTCTCAACGGGAAAACCGTGGCATTCTCAACATTCAGCTGTCTTCTGTGGCATCAAACTCCGAAGATTCGGTATCAAAATCGGCTTCCTCGTATTTCTTAAACTTTTTGATGCGCTGTCCATTCGGAAGAGGAGAGAGAACCATACTCACCGTGTTGCCCACGAGTTTGGCAGGTTGATCCACGCGCCCCATGGTTTTCATGTCCTCAGCCACCTTGGCCATCACATCCAATCCCATCTGCTGGTGAGCATTTTCCCGCCCTTTGAAGCGCAGCTGAAACCGCACTTTGTGACCATGGTCAAGGAATTGTTCTGTGCGCCCCATCTTCACGTTGTAGTCGTTCACGTCGGTTCCTATGCGCAGCTTCACTTCCTTCATGCGCACGATTTTGGATTTGCTGTTTTTCTGCTGCTTGGCCTGCATGTACTTATACTTACCATAGTCAATAATGCGGCAGACGGGGGGATCGGCATTCGGAGCCACTTCCACCAAATCAAGCCCCAATTCTCTTGCCTTTGCTAAGGCATCCCGCGTAGCTACGATACCAAGCTGGGTACCATCTGCCGTGACGACACGAACACGCGGAGCGCGTATGCGGTCGTTGACGCGAGTTTGAGGGGCTTTGTTAAATTGGTCGCGACGGTTGTTGCGCGCGGGACTAGTCGGTTTTTTGGGTGGGAGTGGCACGTGTAGTGTGGTGTATAGGTTTGACAGGTAGAAGTGAGCTTACTCCGCTTGGGGCGCGGATGGTTGAAGCTCGGGAGCAATGAGGCGCTGATCTATCTCGCGCTTCACAGCGCCGCAGAAATCGGCCAATGACATGGTTCCAATGACATCCAAATCTCTGTGACGTACGGAGACAAGCCCCTGCTCCGCCTCGCGCTGCCCGACGACAAGCATGTAGGGCACGCGATCCATGCGCGCATTGCGAATCTTGGCGCCAATCTTGTCCGGCGCGTCGTCCATGCGTACGCGCACGCCGGCATCTGCCAGCTGCGCGCGCACCTGATGTGCGAATTCAAGCACCTTCTCGGAGATAGGCAGCACGCGCACCTGCTCCGGGGCAAGCCAAGTGGGGAATTTACCGGCAAAATGCTCAATAAGCAAGCCCGTGAAACGCTCCATAGAACCAAAGGGAGCGCGATGGATCATAACGGGGCGATGGGGCTTGTTGTCTGCCCCGGTGTACGTGAGTTCGAAACGCTCCGGCAAATTGTAATCCACCTGGACTGTGCCGAGTTGCCAATCGCGGCCGATGACATCACGCACAATGAAATCAATCTTCGGACCGTAGAAAGCCGCTTCATTTTCAGCCTCCACGAAATCGAAGCCCTCTTCCTGCAAAACTTCGCGCAGAGCGCTCTCCGCGAGTTCCCAGTTTTCGTGACTTCCTACGTATTTGGTGTCGGTGTAACCTTTATCACGTAAGGAAAGCCGCACACGAAAATCAGTCATGTGCAAGGTGCCAAGGATAAGCTTCACGATGCCGATGCACTGCCGCACCTCCTGCTTGATCTGATCCGGTCGGCAGAAAATGTGAGCATCGTCCTGAGTGAAGCCGCGCACACGGGTCATGCCGCCCAGCTCACCGCTCTGCTCCCAACGGTACACCGTGCCGAACTCGGCAAGCCGTACAGGCAAGTCGCGATAGGAGCGCGGTTCATTCGCATAGATACGGATGTGGTGAGGGCAATTCATGGGTTTGAGCATAAACCCCATGATGGCGCGGGTATCAAGCGCATTGAAAAGATCGGCGCAGGTGGCATGCTCATCACGCAATTTCTTGAAATCGTCCGGATCCGGAATGGGAGGAAATTGGCTCTCCTTGTAGTGCTCCCAGTGGCCACTGGTCATGTACAAATCCAGCTTGCCGAGATGTGGGGTGAACACCTGTGAATAGCCAATGCGATCCAATTCCTCAGTGATGAATTTCTGCAGCTCCCGACGGATAATAGCGCCCTTTGGCTTCCATAGAATCAGTCCCTGTCCCACCATCTCATCAATGGCAAAGAGACCGAGTTCGCGTCCGAGCTTGCGATGATCGCGTTTCTTGGCCTCTTCCAGACGCGCGAGATGTTCATCCAGCTGCGTGCGATTCGGGAAGCAGGTGCCATACACACGCTGCAATCGCGGTCCGTTGGCATCTCCTTGGTAATAAGAAGAGGCCACGCTCATAATCTTGAAAGCCTTGCAATTCCCCGTGCGGGCCACGTGCGGGCCAGCGCACAAGTCGGTGAAGTCGCCATTGCGATAGATGGAAATGGGCTCATCCTCCGGGATACGGGAGAGAAGATCCAGTTTGAACTTGGAAGGTACGCTGCGCGGTCCTATACTGCCCAACTCCCCGGTTTCCGCCATGTGCACTGCCTCGGCACGACTCACCACAGTCTTCTCGAAAGGAGCATTCTCCTTCACCACCTTTTTCATTTCATCCTCGATAAGCGCAAACTCATCCGACGAGATGTTGTGATCAAGCTCAATATCGTAATAAAATCCATTTTCGACAGCCGGGCCAGCTGCCAACTGCGCTTGCGGCCATATGCGGCAAATCGCCGTGGCGCACACGTGCGCGCAAGAGTGACGAAGCCTCTCCAGCTCACTTGCTTGGTTCCGTTCTTCAAGTGTTTTGCGTTCCTTATGATCTGACATGCTCTGTGCGGTCGCGTTAATATGCCATGAAAGCGAGTGGATTTCAAGTCTAATTAGTGTCCTTCATAGCAATTTCGCACGTTTCCTTTTTTTCTGCCCTCGAAAGCCAAAACAGCGGCAAAGGAAATATGTGCGCAGAGTGTTCATGCGTACAGCTAACCTCCTGAACGGGGCAAAAAGGAAGTGTCCAAGCAAAAATAACCCCCAGCATGTGCGGGGATATACCGTACGTGAGCTGAGTTTAACGTCTTTTCCCAGTTCGCTGGCAGACCCTGTCGCCCCGATCACGTGATAAAAATGCTCTTGGTAATACAGATGCGGCAGTACTGTATATATTCGTACCCCCTGCCACTCGGAAACCTCATTCCTATACCAATTGTCAATGGCTCTGTGTCGAGCCATCCAGGGCCACACTTGGGAATCCTCCTGAGGGAGGTGCGCCAGAATTGCCGCATACATGCTCCGGGGCACGATGTAAGCGTGCAAAGCAATAGCTCCGCTGATCTGCCAAAGAGAATATCCGCCTTGCTGCCACAGTGCACTCCCACACGGACGAGGACGCTCAGAGTACCCGAGATAGAGCACCCACTTGCCCTTCATGTTTCGCAAGGCTCGCGCCAACGCTCGTGTAGCCTCTTCTCCTATCTCCGGCACAGCATCATCCTCCATGATGAGCACATTGCCCCATCCCCTCTCCTGCGCGAGGCGTATCGCGTTGCGGTGCGACAACAAACATCCGCCCCCGTGAGCCCAATATTCCTTTCGCGCGCCGGTACGCTCCGTAAACCATGGCCTTTCCCCGTAACCCGGCAACTGCAAGCCCTCTACGGCACTCAGCCGGTACAACTTTTCCGGCTCTATGATTCCCTTCGCCCGTACACAATAATTTTCCCACCGATGGATGTCCGCATCTCGATTGATACAAACTACACCATCAATCAGGTCTCGACAAACTCGAATAACAGATATTGGGGGGGGCGGATAACATAATTACCTTAAATTCTTCCGTAATCTGCGGCGCACACGTGCGCGCAGGAGTGGCGGAGCCTTTCCAACTCCGTGGCTTTATTGCGTTCTTCCAGTGTTTTACGTTCTTTATGGTCGCTCATATCGGGGACGTGAACCTCATGAATCACTCTAGTTCTTTGTCGTTCAATTTATGGATGACGAGTCTCTTTCTTCTTTTTCTTCGGGCGATGAAAACTGGGGAAACCGCCAGAGAGAGCTCGGTGGTACATGCGTATTCCATTCAGATAAACTTTGAGTTTTCGGTACGGCCAACTTATGAAACTGGCAATTTCAAAAAATATACCACCCCATCCGCTCAAGTCATGCGTCATCCCGTCCGGGACAAAAGGTGTACTCTGCCCCATAAGGATGTCACTTGAAACCCCACTCTGTTTGTACAACTGGGGTAATATGGCGTAGATTTTGACCCCGCGCCATAGAGGAACCTCATCACGATAAAACGCATCAATGGCCCGATGACGCGCTACCCACTCCCATATCTCGTTATCGTCATGCGGCAGAGACTCAAGCAACACACTGTACATGCTTGCCGGCACCAGATAAGCGTGTGTGGTAAATACACCATTCACACGCCACAATGCACTTTCCCCGCACTGGTATACTCTCTTGCCTACGGTACGTTTGCTCTTGCACCCCAGATAGAGCATAAACTTCCCACTCAGTTTTTCAACCGTCCGAAATAACAACCGCGTTCCGTCATCAGTCAGTCTCGATTCTACGTCATCCTCAAAAACAAGAACATTGCGCCATCCTTCTTGTTGAGCCCGACGTATGGCATTACGATGCGAAAGAACGCATCCGGCAACGGCCGTCCAGTAATAACTCCGGTCTCCCGTTCTGCGCGTAAACCATGGCGGCTCTCCCGCTCCCGGAAGGTTTTTCCCGAGTATGGCACGTTCGCGGTACAGCTTATTGGCAGGAACAACTCCTTCGACCGTCCTGCAGAATGACTTCCATTTATCCTGACGGTGGTTCAGATTGATACAAACCACGGCATCAATTGCATCCCAACACGATTTACCTGTTTCGGGTGTATCCATCTCACTCTTTTCTGCCGTAGTCGTCATCAAATCGCTCAATGTCATCCTCACTGAGCAGTTCGCCAAATTGTATCTCCAGCAGCATCACTTCCTGATCACTCTCGTTAGTGAGACGGTGCCTGACATTTTGGGGGATGAGTACTCCGTCCCCGGGAGCGAGACGAACCTGCTCTTCGCCCCGTTGGACCACCGCCTCGCCCTGCATCACAATCCAGCGCTCTGAACGATAGCGATGCCTTTGCAGGGATATTCTCTTCCCCGGTTCCACAACGAGTTTCTTCACAACGAGCTGCGGAGTCATATCCAGAACGACCCATCGCCCCCACGGGCGGGTATCCGTATCTCCTATTTTGTATGCTATGGGTATCATGCCCTACTTTTCCAACCCCAGCCAACGGAAGAGTATGTGTGACGGGCTCATGCGCTTCAGCGCACCCCCCAATTCAACGCCCCGTAAACGGTCTCGCACCATTGGCAACAGCACGGCCGATGCCACTTGAACTAGCAGTAGCAACGCCGCACCGCCAGCACTCCGCGTTGCCCCGGCCCCCGCATTCACCACATCATTTACTCGACGGTTCCCCGCCGCAAATATACGGCTAAGCATCCACATCCCGACCACTCCTGCTCCCATAGCAAGACCGGCACGTACGTACGACCGAGGCACACTAAAACGCTCGTACACGTCCCGCACCGTATCCGCAGTGGCGTCTACACTCTCCACTGCCAGCACGCGCGACTCAGCAGAGCGCATCAGGATTTCTCTTTTCCTTTCAGATAAAGTTTGACACATTCGATGTCGTTTTTTAGTTCCTTGACAGTTTCGGGAGCGACACCCGCCGACTTGCCACACCGGCTCACCAAGAGGGCAATGAGTCCCGCTAGTGCATTGAAAATTGCCACGGCAAGCACTGCAGCCCACATCGGCTTAATGACAAACGTCTGAAGCATCAGTACCGCGAATATGCAAAGCATCAAATAGGCACAAAGCAACAATACCACCCCGACCATGACTGCCGTGAATCGTTTGGCCTGGCGGCGTCCATATTCCTCAAGTTCGACCTGAATCAACTCAGCCAGGGCTTCCACGTGCCGAGCCACGTGCAGCACAGCTTCACGCACTCCGCCAAGGACCGCCCCTCCCTGCTCGCGCAAGGATGCAGACTTCTCAGGCAGATGACTCTCGGCCATAGGGCTATCGGGGAATGGATGGAAACGAAAAGGAAGCAAATATCTCAGCGACGGCTGCCCAACAGAAGTCCAAGCACCAGGCCCACACCAAGTGCACCCAGCACACTGACAGTCGGATTTGCCTTCACGTACTCCTCACCGGCGTGGTGAAGATCCTTAGCTTTTGTACGCGTCGCATCCCAACCTTCATTCAGTTGACGACGAGCATCCTGCGTGTAGCGACGTACATTTTCCATCTGGTCCGCCGTAACCCGACGCAGCCTTTCGTACTGTTCGGAGGCAAACTCACGAGCCGCACTCAGGCGATTCCGTGTGTCGCTGGATGGGGCAGGCTCCGGAGTAGGAGCCGGCACAACATTCTGATCATTTTCTTCGTTGCTCATGTTTGGTATACGAATTGACGCCATGTGGGCTGGCATTCCCTCACACGAAGGAATCACCCTGCTCACGCGGCTATTATAAGCACGATTTATAAACTTTTGCAAGCTAACTCAGGCAAAATGACGAAGTTTTTTCTACCATGATGAAATCTGTCATGTTAATTGAGCGGATTTGTCTTGCTATTTGGCGGGCGATTTGCTAAAGTTCCTCGGCTGAACGAATCGGGATGAAAGCGATACTTGCGTTAGAAGACGGAACTATATTCGAGGGCAAGTCCTTCGGAGCCGCCGCCACTGTTACCGGAGAGGTTTGTTTTAACACGTCCATGACGGGATACCAAGAGGTACTCACCGATCCCTCCTACCGCGGGCAGATCGTTACGATGACTTACCCGCTTATCGGCAACTACGGCGTGTGTGAGGAAGATAATGAATCCTCTCATCCGCAGGTGCGTGGTTTTGTTGTGGCGGAGGTGGCTCAGCTGCATTCCAACTGGCGCTGCAGCGAATCCTTACCGGACTGGATGACTCGCCACGGCATCCCGGGCATTGAGGGAATCGATACGCGCAAGCTCACGAAATTACTGCGAACAAGGGGCGCCCAGCGAGCGTGTCTCACCACTGAACTCACCGCCGAGCAAGCCGTAGCAGCCGCCCAATCTGCCCCACCCATGGCGGGAAGCGACTTCGTAACCGAGGTATCCACCCCAAAGCTGTATCATTGGGAGGAGGAGTCCCGCGACTGGAAACTGCCGAACAAAACCACCGGAGATCTCTCCAACTACGCTGAGTTGCCCCCCATCCGCTACCGCATCGTGGCATTTGATTTCGGAATCAAGCGAAATATCCTGCGCTGCCTGCGCCGGGATGGGTTTGACGTAACCGTCGTGCCCGCCCACACCAAGGCGGAAGAGGTGTTGGCTCTGCAGCCGGACGGCGTCTTTCTCTCCAACGGACCGGGCGATCCCTCTGCTCTGCCGGACATATACTCAGAAATTCAGAAGCTTATCGGCAAGCTGCCCATCTTCGGCATTTGTCTGGGACACCAGTTGCTTGGCTTGGCCTTTGGCGGACGCACCTTCAAGCTGAAATTCGGTCATCGCGGTGGCAATCAACCCGTCAAGGACTTGCGCACGGGGAAAGTAGCCATTACTTCCCAAAACCACGGCTTCGCAGTGGATCCGGAGTCCTTGCCGCCGGAAGCGGAGGTCACCCACATCAACCTCAACGATGGCACGGTAGAAGGGCTGCGCCACAAGACACTTCCTATATTTTGCGTGCAGTACCATCCGGAAGCAGCTCCGGGACCCAAGGACGCGACTTATTTCTTCGGCGAGTTCATCGGATTGATTGAGGACTTCAAGGCTGGCAAGTATCAAGTTTAAAACACTATGAACACACTCGTGATTGGCTCCCAATGGGGAGATGAAGGCAAGGGCAAGGTGATCGACTTCCTCACCGAAGATGCGGATATTGTGGTGCGCAGTCAGGGCGGCAGCAACGCCGGTCACACCGTCATTGCCCATGGAAAAAAATACGTGCTGCACTTGGTGCCATCGGGCATTCTCTGGCCCGGTAAGCTGAATGTCATTGGCAATGGCGTTGTCATTAACCCTGCATCCCTCGTGGAAGAGATGGCTTATTTGCGCGGACTCGGCGTAGAAATCACCCCGAAAAATCTGCTGCTCTCCGACCGCGCCCACGTGGTGCTACCCATCCACAAAGAGATCGATGCCGCTCAGGAGGAGGCGCTCGGCGACCGCAAAATCGGCACCACAAAACAGGGCATCGGCCCCACTTACGCGGATAAAGTACGCCGTATCGGCATCCGCATGGTCGACCTCGTCAACCCGGAACATCTGAAATCTGGTCTCACCGCTCGTATCGCCGCCGCCAACGAAGAACTGGTGCGCCTCGGTCACGCCGCCGCCGATCCGCAAGAGACCTTGGATGTCGTCATGCAGGCCGCGGATGAGCTGCGCGCACACATCACGGACACTATCCCCGTGCTTAACCATGCGGTAAAAGCAGGCAAGAGCATCCTCTTTGAGGGAGCTCAGGGCGCCATGCTGGATGTGGACTTCGGCACCTATCCTTTTGTCACATCGTCCAACACCAGCGCTGGCGGCTGTTGCACAGGTTCAGGCGTACCTCCCACCGGCATCCACAAGATTATTGGCGTGTGCAAAGCTTACACGACTCGTGTAGGCGCCGGTCCCTTCGTCTCCGAGGACGCACAACTAGCGGACTACCTCCATGGACTGGGGCGTGAGTTCGGCGCCACCACAGGACGCCCGCGCCGTTGCGGCTGGGCGGATGGCGTTGTCCTGCGATTCTCTGCTATGTTCAATGGCTTCAACGAAATGGCCATGACCAACCTCGATGGTCTGGATGCCTGCCAGGAGATCAAGATCTGCACCGGGTACAAGCTCGGCGAACACACGCTGGCATACCCCCCTGCCCTCATCGACGATTGGGAACGATGCACTCCGATTTATGAAATTCTGCCCGGCTGGATGCAGGACACGACGAAGTGTACCTCCTGGGAGCAGCTTCCGTCCAACTGCCAGGCCTATGTGAAGCGTTTTGGTGAGATCATCGGCTGTCCTGTCGGCTCCGTCGGCGTTGGTCCCGACCGCTCTCAGACCCTTGTTGTGCCACACTGAGAGGACGAACTTGCGGTGAGGGCGGAATCGGCAAGATGACGCCCGAAAGAAAGGCTCATTTGATGCGGACAGAAAAAGGGAATCTAACGGCTTGCCTCAGGGAGAATGTGTCGGTAGAATAGGAACCATGATACCGAAAACCTTCCCACGCATCCCGGAAAAATTGAGCAATGAACACGGGGAGCCTCTACGAGTGCTGTATTTAGCGCCGTATGCTCCGGATGGGCCTGACTTCAGCGTGAAGCCGTACAAGGGGAATGGCGGATATCCGCAGTATCACCACAGCATTTTCCGTCTGTTGCAGAGTATTGGGTGCGAGGTGTACTCCTGCTCGAAACCGTACGCTATCCTGCAAGCAAAAGGAAACGTGGATTACGTCTTCTCGCTGCTTAATCGCATCCCGATAGAAAACCCGGAAATTTTTATATCATCGTACTGCGAATTTGCTCGCATTCCCTATCTGGGAGCGCCGCCAAACATACGCGCCATGGCGGAAGACAAGTGGCTCATGAAACTGACCTTTAAAGGGTTGGAACTTCCCGTGGCTCCCGGAATGACGGTCAGTAAACTTTCTTCGCCCCCCTCCGATCCGCCGCGCCAACTCACCCACGCCAAGCGTTTTTTCGTAAAAAAGCGCTTTGGGGCCGCATCCGACTGCATTACCGAAGCCAACATCGCCGACAGCTGGCAAGTGGCGGCTGACTGCGCACGCACTCTCAACGGACAAGGACACGACGCTCTCATTGAGGAGTTTTGCCCCGGATCAGACTACACGGTGCCGGTGGTAGGGGGCTTGTCGGAACCCACCATTCTGGGCTTTGTGAAGCCAAGGTCGGACAAAAGAGAAGGCATTCTCACCGGTGACTTGAAGTTGCACGACCACCTGGGCTACGAATGGGCGAATTTACCCGATCAAGTGCAGCGACAAATACACGAAGATGTGATGACCGTGTGGCGCGGGCTGGGTCCCATCGACTATTTCCGACTGGATTACCGCATCGATCCCGCTACCGGCGCCCGGCGACTCATCGAAATGAACATCTGCTGCTACATCGGCAAATCTGGTCCCTTTGCCATGGGAGCGGAGAAATACGGAATTTCGCACGGGAAATTGATGAAGGCGATTCTGCAGTACAGCCTAGACCGACAGAGCAATTTTCGCACGCACAGCCGATGCATCATTTGACGCCGATCATGCTTTGCGCAACTCTTTGATGCGGTCACGCAGCACAGCTGCTACCTCGAAATCCAGCCGCGCCGCAGCATCGTGCATCTCCCTCTCCAGACGCGCGACGGTAGCCTGAGACTCATCGTCCTCTTCGGCAGCTGTAAGCACCTCCTCTTCCTCATCCGGGGTGTAGAGGCGCAGTGTACTCTGATCAGCGCGCGCAACACTATGCGGCACAATGCCGTATTTCTCATTGTAAGCGAGCTGGATTTTGCGGCGACGATCACTCTCCTCCACAAGTGCACGGATAGAATCGGTAATCACATCGCAAAAGAGTACGCATTCTCCGTGCACATGGCGGGCAGCGCGACCGGCCGTCTGCACCAGACTGGTCTCATTGCGCAGGAATCCTTCCTTATCCGCATCCAATATGCACACCAGCGAGACCTCCGGCAAATCCAGACCCTCGCGCAGCAGGTTGATACCCACGAGGATATCCACCTTGCCACTGCGCAGCTTGCGCAGAATCTCCACGCGCTCGATGGCGTCCACATCCGCATGAATGTACTCCACGCGCAGGTCCACCTTTCTCAAGTAGTCGGTGAGATCCTCCGCCGTGCGCTTGGTGAGGGTGGTGATGAGGACTCGTTCGTGCGCCTGAACGCGCTCATGACACAGCTCGATCGTCTTGTCGATCTGTCCCTCCAGCGGAAAAATAGTGATTTTAGGTTCCGGCAATCCAGTCGGGCGAATCAACTGTTCCACAATAAGCGGCTGCCCGAGTCGTGTAGGGTCAAAACTCTCCACCGAGGCGTCAGAAGGATGTGGCAGCACACGAAGCTCTGCCAGATTGCGAAAGAAGACGCCGCGAAATCCCTCCGGCGCATGGGTAATGGCCTGACTGGCCTTCTCACTGCGAGCATGCGTGTTGCCACGCTTCGCCTTCAAAATCGGAATGAAACTCTTGTTGCCCGGCACGCAGTTCACATACTCGAAAGGACCGGGCGTAGCGCTCATGTAGATGATTTGCGCCTGGCGGTTCATGAACTCATCAAAGCGCAGCGGGCGGTTGTCCAGCGCGGAAGGCAGTCGGAAGCCGTAATCAATGAGTACCTGCTTGCGGGAGCGATCCCCTTCGTACATGCCTCCGATTTGCGGCACTGTTGCGTGCGATTCATCAATGATCGTCAAGTGGTCTGACGGAAAATAATCCTGAAGGGTTGAGGGAGTGCTGCCGGGAGCGCGACCGGCAAGGTGGCGAGAATAGTTTTCAATGCCCTTGCAATAGCCGATTTCATTGATAAGTTCCAAATCATAATCCGTGCGCATCTTGAGGCGCTGTGCCTCAATAAGTTTGTTCTGCGACTCCAACCACGCCACTCGCTCTGCAAGTTCCGCGCGAATGTTCTGCATCGCCGCGGCGCGTTTTTCCGGGGCAGACACATATTGCTTCACTGGGAAAAAGAGATAACTCGCCAACTTCTCGCGCACTCGTCCTGTACCGGCGTCAATAAGTGAAACGCGCTCAATTTCATCCCCGAAAAACTCCACGCGGATGGCCTCCCCGTCGCTCTGGCCGGGATAGATTTCCACCACATCTCCCCGCACACGAAATGTCCCGCGCCGAAAGTCGTAATCGCTACGCTCATAGAGTAGTTCCGTGAGACACACTAACAGGGCGTCGCGATTCATCTCCTGTCCGGCAGCGATGGAAAGCGTAAGGTTGCGGTAATCCTCCGGCGAACCCAATCCGTAAATGCACGATACACTCGCCACCACAATGACATCTTTCCTCAGCAGCAGTGAGCGCATCGCATTCAGGCAAAGGCGGTCAATCTCCTCGTTAATCGCGCTGTCTTTCTCAATGTAGGTATCGGTGCTGGCGATGTAAGCCTCCGGCTGATAATAGTCAAAGTAGGACACGAAATACTCCACTGCGTTGTGCGGGAAAAAGGTCTTCAATTCGGAGTAGAGTTGAGCGGCGAGCGTCTTGTTGTGCGAAAGCACCAGCACCGGCCTGTCCTGCTGCGCAATGATATTGGCCATCGTGAAGGTCTTGCCGCTGCCCGTCACCCCCAGCAAGCATTGGTGACGATTCCCCGCGCGAAGCGACTTAAGAAGCTTGCCGATAGCCTGCTCCTGGTCACCGGAAGGTTTGAAGTTCGTCTCTAGTCGGAAGATTGACATCTGCTTATTCCGTCATTGACAGCGCCGGGAGTTTGAGGCATAGTACGAACACGACATGTACATCCCCACCCAAGAAGTAAGATACAGCAAAATCGCACGGATTACGCTCTTTCTTTGTGTCATGACGCCATCGGCCGTTGTGGCGTGGCTTGGGGGTATCCATAGCCTTCTGGACTGCGCCATTGCCTTTCTCTGGCCACTTGCGCTACCGCTCATTTACTTGGACTTCTCGCCTGTTGCAGGTCTATGCTGCTCTGCATTGCTTCAGGCCACTCTTTTTTTCTGCACTGTTCGTTCACGCCGCCTCACCGCACGAGGAAAGGCCACTCTGGCTATAACTTGGGGCATGCTTTTTGCGTTTATCCTCCGCGTAACCCTCGCTTTCCAAGCTTGGCAAAGTGTTTCTCCGGGGATGTGAGGATGATCCGCAGCCGCTTGTTACACCACACACTGGCGGGGGGCACGCCACCCTCCTCCCCGCAATTTTGCGGGGCCTCCTCCATTCTCCTCTCCAAACTGTCGCTTTCCGTCGTCCGCTCCCGCCGTAAAGCGCTGGACATAGTTGCTGAAAATTTTTCGGCCTCTCAAGATGATTTTTATTGACAAAAAAGGCATGAGAGGATATCCTGAGCATCCCTGCTGATGCCGCCATACGAACAACGGAAGGCTGAGGGTCCCAAGGCGGCACCTTCCACCCAACCGTCCCCCCTGATCTAAGGAGGAGCAACTATACATACAGACATGATCAACGAACTCATCACCGAAATGGTGGAAGCCGGCGTTCACTTCGGACACCAGACCCGCAAGTGGCACCCGAACATGAAGAAGTTCATTCTCACCCAGAAGAATGGCATTCATATCATCAATCTTGAGGAGACTGAAAAGTGCCTCGACAAGGCCGGCAAGTTTTTGGGCGAGCTGGCTTCTAAAAATAAGAAGATCCTTTTTGTAGGCTGCAAGCGCCAGGCTCAGGAAGCTGTTAAGGAGGCCGCTGAGGCTACCGGTCAGTTCTACGTCAACTTCCGTTGGCTGGGCGGCATGCTCACTAATATGTCCACCATCAAGAAGAGTATTGCTCGCCTTGAATATTTGGAAAATCTGAGCAGTCAGCCTGAGTATAAGAGCATGTCAAAGAAAGAGCTCGCAGCACTCTCCCGCGAGCGTGAAAAACTTTTGCGCAACCTGCAAGGCATTCGCAACATGGGCGGTGCGCCTAATGCCATTGTTGCAATCGGAGCCGATCACGAGGATATCGCCATCCGCGAAGCCCACATTTTGGGCATCCCGGTGGTGGTGCTCACCGACACGAACGGCGATCCGGACAGCGTCGAGTTCCCCATCCCGGGTAATGATGACGCCGTACGCTCCATCCGACTCATTCTCAACAAACTGGTGGAGGCGATCAACCAATCCCGCCCGGTAAAAGACTAACTCGATTCTCCGACATGGCTGAAATTACTGCACAAATGGTCAAAGAACTGCGCCTGAAAACTGACGCAGGCATGATGGACTGCAAGAATGCTCTTGTGGAGTGCGACGGCAACATGGATGAAGCTGTGAAGTACCTGCGCGAAAAGGGTATCGCCAAAGCCGCAAAGAAAGCCGACCGCGAAGCTAAGGAAGGAGTGGTTGCTACCGTGGTAGAAGGCAAGGATGGGATTATCTTCGAGATCAACTGCGAGACGGACTTTTGCTCTAAAGGTGATAAGTTCAAGACTCTCGTGGCAGAAGTCGGCAAAGCCCTGAAAGCCTCAACCGCCACCTCACTCGAGCAAGCTCTGGCGGTGTCTGTGGGCAGTTCTACCGTGGAAACCTACATTGCAGAGCAATGCGCCTCCATCGGTGAGAACATGAAACTGCGTCGCTTTGCCCGCTACACGCTGAGCGGTGAGGGCGTCATTGCCTCGTACATTCACATGGGCGGCAAGGTAGGTGTTCTCCTGCAAGTGTCCTGCACCAAGCCTGAAACTTCCGGTTCGGCGGACTTTGCAGCCCTCTGCAAGGATATTACTCTGCACATCGCAGCAAGTGCTCCTCGAAGTGTCGACTCTTCCTCTCTGGATCCTGCTTTCGTAGCCGAGGAGCAGGAAATCGCCAAGGCTCAGCTCATCGCAGAGGGCAAGCCAGAGGCTCTACTGGAGAAAATCCTGCCCGGTAAGCTCAAGGCTCTCTACAAACAGAGCTGCCTGCTCAATCAGGAGTTCGTGAAGGATCCCTCCATCACCGTGGAGAAGCTCGTGGAGAACACCGGAAAGTCGCTCGGCGACACGCTGAAGGTAGTCGCCTTTGAGCGTTTCCAGCTCGGGGCTTGAAGAAGAACCTCGCAACATTTCATCGGGTCGCGTAGTTTCGCTTCATCGACTACGCGACCCGTTTCATTCTTCCATGTCCACCATCGCCGCCATAGCCACCCCGTCTGGAGTAGGAGCGCTCTCGGTAATCCGCATCAGCGGACCGAAAGCGCATGCCGTGCTGCAAGCAGCCACAGCACGTAAAACTCCCCTGCCCCCACGCATGGCAACGCTGGTACACGTGCGCGCAGCAAATGGCGATGTGCTGGACGAATGCATGGCTACCTGCTTTGCATCGCCCGCCAGTTTCACCGGAGAGGATGTAGCGGAACTTACCTGCCACGGCGGTATGCTTGTGACGCAGCGGGTACTGGAACGCGTGTTTGCTTGTGGCGCGCGCCCGGCTGAACCCGGTGAATTCTCTCGCCGAGCCTTCGAAAACGGCAAACTTGATCTCACCGCCGCAGAAGCCATCATGGACATCATTAACGCAGGCAGCGATTTGGCACTGCGAGCGGCTCAATCCCAACTTTCCGGAGCTATTGCGCGTCCCATCCAGTCAGCTATTGATACCTTGCTCAACGTGGCCGCGCACTTGGAAGCCTATATCGACTTTCCGGAGGAAGACATCTCTCCGCAATCCATGGCAGACATGCAAACCTCGCTGAAAGGGGTAGAAGTTGAGCTTACGCGATTGTGTTCCACAGCGAATGCCGGACGCTTGCTCCGCGAGGGTGTGAGCACAGTAATCATCGGCGCGCCGAATGCCGGTAAATCCAGTCTGCTCAATCGACTACTCGGCTTCAACCGAGCCATAGTCAGTCCTCTCCCCGGTACCACGCGGGACACGGTGGAGGAATCCATCACTCTTGGAGGGATATTACTGCGCCTCAGGGATACCGCCGGGCTGCGTGATAGTGCAGACCCGGTGGAAAAAGCCGGTGTGGAGCGCACTCGACAAGCGCTTCGCTCGGCTGATTTATTGCTTGAAGTCCAGGATTCCACGATGCCGCTCAGCGAGCTTCCGGAACTGGAAGGATGCGAAAATGTGCCGCATCTCATCCTGCTCAATAAGAGCGATCTGCCCGAACACCCGTCGCGACAAAATCAGCCCGGCATTCGCATCTCGGCGCTCACCGGCGCCGGTATCCCGGCCCTTCATCAAGCCTTGGCTGAAGTTTTTGCCGCACAATCCGGCGAATACGACACAGCGGCAGCCATCAACTCGCGCCACCTGCATGCCCTGCGCGCTGCCCTTTCTTCTCTGCAGGCAGCGCTCTCGGGTCTTGAAGCGAATTCCTTACCGGAACTTGTTGCCGTGGACCTGCGCGCTGCGCTGGACTCTCTGGGTTCCATCACCGGCAAGGTTGATACCGATGACCTGCTCACGCGCATTTTCTCTACCTTCTGTCTGGGTAAATAAAAAATCCCGCAGCCACTAGGGACCGCGGGATTTGGAGGAGATTTAATCTGTCGCTCAGATTTACTTGAGCAGCATCTTGAAATCGACAACAGCCGCACGCTTGGCGGTGACAAGCACCGGGTTACCGTCAATAGCCTTGATTTCCGGGATTTCAAGCACGAGCTGCTGCACCTTGCGAAGCGTATCCGCCAAAGCATCCACGGCTTTAGGGGCTTCGCCTCGCACGCCATTGAGAATGGTACCGACCTTGGTTTCTTTGATCATGGTCTCAAAGTCATCCGCCGGTAAGATTCGCATCGTGGTATCGCGCATTACCTCGGTGTATATGCCGCCGGTACCGAACACCATCACGCGACCGAAATTTTTATCGCTATTCACGCCGATAATTGTCTCCGTACCCTTGGTAATCATCTCCTGAATGAGAACCGACGCCCCCTTGAGCTGGAATTTCTCAATAGAGTTCCAAAGTCCGCTCCATGCCTCCTGGAAGGTGGCATCGTTGTGGATATTCAGGTAAATGCCCTTCATCTCGGTCTTATGCAGAGCGTCAGGTGCAGATAGTTTGAGCACTACCGGGCTCGGGAATATGTTGTGGCAAAACTCCAGAGCCTCCTCCTTGGAGGTAAAGTTGGCACTCTTGGGGTAATCAATGCCGTAGTGATCCATGAGCCTGTTGACTATCTCCTGAGGCAGCGAGGCAAGACCCTCCTGCTGGGCAGAAGTAATGGCATCGTGCAGCTCCTTCGGCAACGGATTGGTGGCTACCGTGGGCAGCTTCTTGCCTCGATATGCCATCTGCGCCTTGAGCATGCCGAGCAGCCGCACCACATCTGCAGGATACTCATACGTCAGTACGTGCGCGGCCGAGAGAAGCTTGCGCCCCGCATCCACATGCGCTCCGCCCACAAAGGAACAGAATATGTTGACATCCTTGTACTGCGGCGCAAGGCGGATGATTGCTTCTGCAGTGCCGGTAGGATCTGTAACGCGCTGCGGTGTAAGCAGCACGAGAATATTCTTGTACTCTCCGCTCTCGCAGAGTACTCGCAAGGCATTCTCGTAACGGTCAGCTTTGGCATCACCCACCACATCTATCGGGTTGCCCAGAGAGGCCTCCGGCGTGAGTACCGCCTTGAGCGCCTCTACGGTTTTCTCACTCGGTCGAGCTAAATCCAACCCTGCATCCTCACACAAATCAGACGTAAGCACGCCAACGCCGCCTGCATTGGTGAGTACCGCGACCTGACCGCCGAAATCCGTATGGTTGCAGTATTGCAATATCTCCAAAAGGCCGAAAAGCTCGCGATCGTTGTACGCCTGAATAGCCCCCGCCCCTTGGAGAGCTATCTCCAGGACGCGGTAGTTCGGAGCCAGCGATCCGGTATGGGAGAGCGACGCAGCCTGGGCTTTGCTGCTCTTTCCCGGCTCCATGATAACGCAGGGTTTAGTATCTGATACGCGCTTGAGCACTTCCAAGAAATGGCGACCATGCTTCAGGGACTCCAGGTAGAAGACAAAAGCGGAAGTATTCGGGTCATTCTTCAGAGCATCAAGCAAAACGTCCTCACCCATCACGGCCTTGTTGCCGATGGAAATAAAGTGGGAGAAACCTATGTCCTTGCCGGCTGCCCAATCCATAATAGCCGAGCAGTATGCGCCGGATTGGGAGATGAAGGCCACATTCCCCTTCTTCGGGAAGCCATCCGCGAACGAGGCGTTTACATTGTCGTAGGTGGATATATGCCCCAAGCAGTTCGGCCCGAGCAGATTAATCCCATTGTCCATGCATTTTTGCGCAATGCGCTTCTCAAGCTCCTTCTCACCCACTTCAGCAAATCCTGCCGTGATGATGGAGACGTTCTTGGTGCCGTTGACGACACAGGCATCGATCACCGGCTCAGTAAAGCGCGCCGGCACCAAGATCACCACCAAATCCATCGGTTTGGGCAATTTATCAACCGAGGCATAACAGGGTTTGCCATACACCTGCTGCCCATCCAGTTTCGGATTCACACCGTATAGTTCACCGGTGTATTTCGCTGCGATAATATTATTAAAGACGACTGCACCCAGCTTGGCGGGGTTATCCGACACGCCGACGACTGCGATGCTCTTAGGCTGAAAGAATGATTCCAGTGACATGGCTAGATGTTTTCAGTTGTGAAAAAATAGGAACCCCACCTTGCGAGGGGGGCAACGGGGTCATAGTACCACTTCGGGCGCCTGATTGCAAGTCTGTTCCTCACGCCAGTCACTCAATGGCAGAAAAATCGCGGACGGATGACCGGGCTTTACCACATTCTGCGCAATTCAGTAGATCCATCCGTCAGCAGGGAAAGCACATGATGCCCGCCCGGAGACGAGGTGTAGAGCTTTTCAAAACGTTCACAGGGGTTGCCTGTATCATCCCAAAAATACTCTCGTAGCAGGGCCCCATCCTGACCGTATTCACACACTCGTTCGGCGTACCCAAGGGCCTCATTCATGCAGGGCAAACCATCCGCATCGTTATAACACTCCCACTCCACGAATCCCTGCGGCGTCGTGCGAACTAATCGTTCCGCACACGGACGGCTGCGACGGCGCATGGTCCCGGAATCATCACAGTATCTCTCGCGCTGCAGCGTCCCCTCCTGAGTATTTTCCTCCAATACTCTGCAGGCTCCCGTTTCCGGCTGGTGAGCAGGTGAGCCGTCTGCATTGTACCACGTCGTCATGGTGCCGCGACCATCCGCCGTGCAAACTCTTTCCTCCCGGGCAATTCCATGAGCATTGTCAGAAGGAACGCCGGCAACGAAGTTTGTACGTGTGGCGCAGTTATGTTCATCATCATAGGTGAAAATAATTTGCTGTTCGCCGCGAGCGTTGGTAATAAGCTCACCCTGACCATCCAAATAATCAATACGCAGGGGACGCCCTTGCTCATCGTAGTGGATGCACTCCATAGCGTATCCGGGCATACGTGGCACGATTTTTTGTCCGGCGCGATCCTGAAATTCCGTGCAACTCAGACGTCCCTGTTTATCATAACGAAATACTCGGGCATGCACTCCGGAGGCATCCACAGTCGGTTCACCGGTAGCCGTGTAATTGCTTTTGCGAATCAGGCGTCCGGCATCATCGTATTCCATCCGCTGCTCAGCCACATGGCTGCCCGGCATCGCGGTGGGTCTGCCATCGCTGCTGATGTGAACGAGTCGTTCCAGTCGCCCGCCCTTGCCATATTCAAAGCGCAGATGGGGAACGGCGGATAAAGCGGAGGAAGGCAACTCATCCAGTCCGGTAGGTGTCGTTGCGTCAGCGCTGTTAAACAAGCCGCTGTAGCAGCGCACAGCTTGATATTCGGCATCCCGGGTCACGGCGTGGTATGCACCCATTCCCAACACACCTACCAGAAGCCCCATGGCCGCCAGCGTCCCCATGTAGCCCCATGTGTAATGGAACAAGATGGATAGGCGCTTTTTTATAGTATCGGGAATCATCTGTACGTGCGAAAGGCACTCGTACTGACAATCCTGTCTTTACAGGCGTTGAATAACTAGTAGATGGCGTGCAAAAGGCACGCCATGCGAAAGAAGCATAGGTCGCAATTATTGCCGACTACTCCTCCGTCGCGCTCACATCCGGATCAATATCATTAAGGCGCTTTTGCCAGAGGAAACGACGAGTCTGCGCAAGAAGAACACCGGAGAGGGCGATCATACACACGAGATTCGGAAGAGCCATGAGCCCATTTGCGCAATCGGCAAAATTCCATACGATGGTACTCCTGGGTACCACACAACCCAAAAAGACCACCAGCACCCACACCATGCGGTATGGCAATATCAGCCTCCGGCCGCCTAAATAGGCCAGAGCCTGCTCCCCAAAGTAGGACCACCCCAGCAAGGTAGATATCACAAACGTGGTCAGGCTAATCGTAAGCAGCCAGGAACACACGCTCCCGGCGCTCGCAAAAGCACGATAGGTCAACATGCTCCCTTCCCCGCTCGCTATTCCGGGACACGCCATCAGACAGATGGTGAGCGTTAGTCCCGTAAGTGAGCATATCACCACCGTATCCCAGAACGGCCCTGTGGAAGAGACAAGAGCCTGCTGCACCGCATTGGGGGTGCGTACCGGCGCAGACACGATGGGAGATGATCCCATTCCCGCCTCGTTAGAAAACAAGCCTCGCCGCACACCCGTTTGCATGGCAAGCATAATCGTGGAACCGATAAATCCGCCAGTGGCCGCATGATTATTGAAAGCTGAAGAACAGATGAGTTTCACTGCCGGCCATACGAGTTCGAGGTGCGAGCCGATGAGTACCCCGCAACCCGTCATATAGATGATGGCCATCCCCGGAACACACGCTGTGCATACATGAGAAATCCCTTTTAATCCAAAAAGCAACACCACCGCCACCAGCAAGGTCAATGCCAACCCTGTCTCCCACGGAGCAATGTGCAAAGGACATTCATGCAATACCCCCGCCACTGCGTTGGCCTGGGTGATATTCCCGATGCCAAAAGCCGCCAACGCCGTGAAAATCGCAAACAGCACAGCAAGCCACTTGCACCCCATCCCGCGTTCAATGGCATACATGGGGCCGCCCACAATGTGCCCCCGCTCATTGCGCACACGATAGCGGATGGCAAGCAAACTCTCTGCATAACGCGTGGACATGCCCAGCAATCCCGTCAGCATGCACCAAAACACGGCCCCCGGTCCGCCCATGGCTACGGCCGTGGCCACCCCAACGATATTCCCGGTACCGACATTGGCCGCCAGCGATACCATCAGCGAACCAAAGTGCGAGATGCTGCCCTCCCCATCGCGTCCCGCAAAATAATAGCGCAACGCCGTAAAAAGGTACCTCTGCGGAAAGCGTAGCAATACCGTCAAATAGAAATGTGTCCCCAGCAACCCAAAAAGCAGTACATACCCCCACAACCAATTGCTCGCCTGCGCCAGCAGGGTATCTATCGCATCCACAACCATTGCGCGCATTGTACCCGCCACCTGTCCGCATGTCAAGCCACGCCTCACACTCTACGTCGATTACGCCGGATCAAGGACATCGTATTCATGCTTGCTTCCCCATGCTCCACGCGCTCCTCCCATCGGTAAAATCTGGAACGACCGCCTGCATGCCACCGGCAATCGTCCCAATTTTTCTCTGTTTTACCCCCCCCCCTTATTGACGGCGAAAATTGCAACGGCCTGCCGCAAAAAAAGGCAAGCGACCACGAAAACCGTGACCACTTGCCGGAAAAAGATACTTACTGTTTCTCAAGAAATGGAAGCAATGGCTTTGGCGGCCTTGCTTTTGTAATTCGCTGCACGGTTGGGATGCACCGTCCCTTTTTTGGCGGCCTTATCCACAGCGGCGGCGAAGCGATTGTACGCACCGGCGGCGGCTTCCTTATCCTTCTGCTCAACAGCGGCGGCTACTTTCTTTCGAAGAGTGCGAACGCGCGACATCATAGCGCGGTTGGCTGCGGTGCGAGTTTCAGTCTGGCGAATACGCTTTTTTGCGGACAGTGTGTGTGCCATAATTATGTATGTTTCGTCTCGGTGCGGTGTAGTTTACACCATCTTTTCTCTTTGTCAAGCAAATTACGACTGAAATGCGCGTTTCGTCTGTTTCAAACTTGCCGATGCAGGGTTCTGGGGCAAAAAAAAGGAAATTGGGCTCCGTCTGAGTAGAAGTCCGGATGCCAGAAACGCAACACCCGGCTTGCATGCGACGAAAAGTGCAAAAGATGGCTGATTCAGCGAGAAAATGCGTCATCCTCTCCTCCGGCGGAGAAATTGGGTATATAATAGTCTCATGCACGTACCTGTTTCCTCTCCTTCGGCGCAGCTTTGGTCTGCCTTCATGGTCGGTGATGCCTTGGGCGCACCGGCTGAATTTTGCTACCGCCATGACATTGTTTCCCACTTCCCACACGGGTTGCGGAAGATGGTTCCCGGGTTCGGCATCGTGACCGATCGTGAGGCCGGGGTGGTGACAGATGACACGCAGATGGCCGCTTGCCTGCAGCGCGCGTTGGTGCGCGCGGATGGCTACGCCCCGGACATCGCCCGCGAGGAATACCTCGCCTGGCTCGCCACCGATCCGCCGGATGTAGGGGAAACGGTGAAGGATTCCCTGGAGGGACACTTTAATCTGGAGTCGCAGGGCAATGGCGCGCTCATGCGTATCTTCCCCATCGCGCTGTGGGCAGCGGATCATCCCCTTTTTGATTGGAAAAATGCAGCCCTGCAGGACGCAGCCCTCACCCATCCGCACCCCACCTGTCTCCTCGCAAATTACGTTTTCACCGGTTCCCTTCTCTACGCGCTCACTGCCGCAAGGAAGGGACGCCCTGCTTCACCTCAGCGAGTTCTTCGCCACGCTCTTGCTCTCTGCAAGGGGAAGGAACATCCGTTCGGCCCGAACCATCCCTCCACCGGCGCTGTGAAGGCTGCTCTTCGCGCTTCTCTTCACCACGCGCCGGACTACGATGGCGAGTTCATCGGCTGGGTTCTCGTAACGCTGCAGGGCGCCTTCTACCAGCTTCTCCACGCGCCCTCCCTACGCGCCGCCATCACTCGTTCGGCCTCTGCCGGCGGCGATACCGACACCAATGCCGCCACCGCCGCCGTGCTTTACGCCGCCACCTTCCCCGGTGCCTCTCTGCCCGCCACTTGGCTCACCACCCTCCGCCGCCGAAACCCGGAATATGCTCACTTAATCTGATCGCCCTTCAACTTAGCGATGATTCCAGCCAGGGTGAGCGTCGGGGGAATCAGGTAGTGCGGCTCCACCTCTTCAATGGTAGGCATATATTGCTGCGTCCGCCGTTCCCAGTCGGCAAACGACTCGCCGCAGTGTACAGGAGCGTGAAGCGGGGGAATTTTCTTCCATGGACGTTTCGGGGCTCGTTGGATATCGCAAAGAACCCGACGAGCCTTGCTGAGACTCGGACGCCACCAGGACAACGTGGTGCCCAATTCCTTGGCAATGGGATCAAGCAATCTGTACATATAGCATGAGCCGCTGAGAACAGAGCCATTGATGTTGAGCGCATACAGGGGATGCCCCTCGACAGAGATTCGCTTCCAGCCGGCTCCTCCCCTTTTCCACGCCCAAAGGAGATCGCCTAAATCAAGCGTCGTCAGCGCAGCTCCTCCCCTTACCTCCCGGCATTCTGCCATCTCCGGCGTTTGGATAATCCTCTCCGTATTCTCCAGCAACAGGTCGATGTTGTCCGACAACAGCTCCAGCGCGTCTCCTTGTGGCACAGGTCGGCGGTGGCAGAGCTCCACCGGCTGCGCCAGGAATTCCTCCCACTCCTGTGACGTGTTCGGCTGATAATCCCGCCACTTGTTTTCAACCTTCTTCTCCGCGTTTTGGGGCGTCTGGCTTGAAGGCAAAAGGCCCTGCGGTGCGGATGCATTGGAGCGGAAAAAATCGCCGACCGGCGAGGGTAATCTATCGAATCTTGACATATCATTGGGTTGTGCTGATTGGTTGAGTGATTGACAGCACAAGCCCGCAGATACAAAAAACCGCAGCTTCCACCCGCTTTCAGGATGAATGCCACGGCATCTTGTTCATACAATCAGCGTTGCCGCCGAAGGATTGACCTATGCCGTCACATTATTTGCCCATCCACCGCACGCGCGGCTTCCGGGGTGACCTTACGGCGTCACCTGACCCGTTTGCGAAGCTCTTTTCACTCCGCTCTGTGCCTTTCCTACACCACCCCCGCCCGTTTTGTCAAGACCAATCACTTGTCTTACAGGGCAAACGCATTAGAAAAGCTAGGGGGGATTGGACGTATGGAATTTAGTATCAATAAATTATTTAAATTATTGA